>JBILOA010000314.1:0-3500 GCA_044374735.1 Pirellulales bacterium
ACCTACCAGCAGGTCTTGCCGCCGTTGACGGCGATCGTCTGGCCGGTCACGAAGGCCGACTCGTCGCTGGCGAGATACACCGCCGCCCAGCCCACGTCGTCGGGGTTGCCCCAGCGGCCCATCGGCACGGTCGCCAGGTAGGCGTCCTTGTCGGCCTGCGGGTCGTTCACGTGCCGTTCCACCGGGATCCAGCCCGGGGCGATCATGTTGACCGTGATCCCGAAGGGGGCGAGCTCGTGGCACATGCTCCGGGACCAGCCGGTCTGGCCCCCCTTGGCGGCGACGTAGGCGGAGAAGGGCGAGACGCCGAGGTGAAACACTTCGCTGGTCACGTTCACGAGCCGGCCGTGCCGGCGGGCCTTCATGCCGGGCAGCGCCCGCCGGGCCAGGAGATACGGGCTCTTCACGAAGAAGTCGAGCATCTCCTGGTAGAAGGCCCAGTCGTATTCCTCGATCGGCTTCTGGGGCTGGGGGGGCGTGGCGTTGATGACCACCACGTCGACCGGCCCGAGCGAGCCCTCGATGGCCGTGAACATCTCGTCGATCTCGGCCTCGCTCGTGACGTCGGCCTTGTAGAGCGCGGCGGTGACGCCGGCGGCCGTGAGTTCGGCGAGAGTCGCCTCGGCCCGGGCGGCGTTGTTGGCGTAGTTCAACGCGACCCGCGCGCCGGCCAGGCCCAGGCACTTTGCCATCGCCTTGCCCAGGCCGGTCGAGGAGCCGGTGACGAGCACGGTGCGGCCGGCGAGCGAGAACGGGGGCGTCGCGGACATGGTCAGCAGTTTCTCCAAGGGGGTTGGCCGCGAAGTGTACCGCAGGCGCTAGCGGATCGCCGGAGCCCAGGCCTGCGTGAGGTGGTGGATGATCCCGGCCACCGCTCCCTGCCGCTTGCTCGAGCGGGTCGGCGTGATGGTGCAGTCGGCGAGCGACGCGGTCAGCGTCCGCTGCCGGACCCGCTCGATCACCCGGGCGAACCGCTCCGGCGAGCCGGCCAGGAGCGTGCCGTGTACGAACAGCGCCGTCGGATTGAAGATGTTGATCACGGCGGCGATCGCGATCGCCAGGTATTCGGTGACCGTCTCGACCGGGCCGGCGAACGCGTCCGGTGTTTCGGCGAGCAGGAGGCCGACCGCGGCCGCGTCGAGCGGCCGGCCGACCTGCTCCGACACCAGCCGCACGAGCGCCGCGTCGGTGGCCAGCGTCTCGAGGCAGCCCCGGTTGCCGCAGCCGCAGCGGACGCCGTCGGGCATGACCGTGATGTGGCCCACCTCGCCGGCCATGCCGCTGTGGCCGGAGAGCAGCTCGCCGCCGCTCATCACGCCCAGGCCCAGGCCGGTCGCCACGTCGAGCATCGCGAAATCCCGCAGGCCCCGGGCGTCGCCATAGAGCCGCTCGCTCAGGCACAGCCCGTCGGTCTCCTGGAGCAGGAGGCTCTTCACCTCGAGCCGCCGCCCGAGGTCGCGGGCCGGATTGCGTTTGTCGAGGATGTGGAGATTGGGCGAGACGACGACCTCCTCGAGCCGCTCGTTGACGAGGCCCGGCACGCTGACGCCGATGCCCAGCGGCGTGGCCGTCGTGGCCTCGAGCAGGCTGCGACATTCCCGGGCGAGCAGGTCCTGCAGGCGGGCGTAGGTGGTGGGCGTGGGGAAGCGGCGCGTCCGCTCCTCGGTGACGTGGCCGTCGAGTCCCGTGGCCACGACGCAGCAGGTGGTGGCGTCGATCACCACGCCGAGCACGGCCGCGGTCTCGGCCGCCATCCGCACGAGCCGCCCCGGGCGACCGAGCGCGGGCACCACGGGGTCGAGCTCCTCGACGAGGCCCCGCTTGAGGAGCGAGTCGACCGCCTTGGAGACGGTCGGGGCGGTGAGCCCGGAAGCACGGGTCAGCGCCGCCCGCGACGACGGGCCCTGCTGCTGGATCACCTCGAGCAGCCGCCGCTCGTTGATCCGGCGGAGGAGGGTCGATTCGACGCGGTTTTCGGGCGGGGTCATGGGTCGCAGGGCGGGTGCCTGCCGCAGGCCCCATAAGGCAGAAAGTTGCTTTTTACTTAGCGAGGTTTAGAATAGCCGCGTGGCGTGTGCGCGGGCAAGGCCCGGCAACGCGGTGGCCGAGACTCACTGGTGGAGCACCGATGAACACGTCGCCCGCCCTGAAGGCAGCGTCATTCCTCGTGATCGCCGCAGCCGTTGTGGCTCCGGCCGTGGCCGCCGAGGTCGACTTCGCCCGCGACATCCAGCCGCTCCTGGCGCGGCGCTGCTATGCCTGCCACGGCCCCGACACCAAGGAGGCCGGGCTGCGGCTCGACGACCGCGCCGCCGCAACCGGCGCGCTCGACAGCGGCGCGACCGCGGTCGTGCCGGGGGACGTGGCGACGAGCGAGATGATCGCCCGGATCAGCTCCACCGACCATGATCTCCAGATGCCGCCCGAGGGCCCGCGGCTCACGGCCGCCGAGGTTGCGGCCCTGAAACAGTGGATTGCGGACGGCGCCGAGTGGCAGGCCCACTGGGCGTTCCGGCCCGTGGAGCGGCCGCCCCTGCCGGCGGGCCCCGCCGGGAAGCCGCCGGCCAATCCGATCGACGCCTTCATCGATGCCGGACTCGCCACCCGCGGACTCGCCCGATCCCCCGAAGCCGACAAGGCCACCCTCCTGCGGCGGGCGACCTACGGCATCACCGGCCTGCCGCCGACCGAGAAGGAGATGCAGGAGTTCCTGGCCGACGAGTCCCCCTCGGCCTGGGAGAAGGTGGTCGACCGCCTGCTCGCTTCGCCCCACTACGGCGAGCAATGGGGCCGCCACTGGCTCGATCTCGTCCGCTACGCCGAGACGAACTCGTTCGAGCGGGACGGCGCGAAGCCCCACGTCTGGCGGTATCGCGACTACGTGATCCGCTCCTTCAACGACGACAAGCCCTACGACCGATTCGTGATCGAGCAGCTCGCCGGCGACGAGCTCCCCGAGCCCTCGCCCGACGCGCTCATCGCCACCGGCTACTACCGGCTCGGGCTCTGGGACGACGAGCCGGCCGACCGGCTCCAGGCCCGCTACGACTGGCTCGACGACATCGTCGCCACGACTGGCCAGGTGTTCCTCGGCCTGACGATCAACTGCGCCCGCTGCCACGACCACAAGATCGACCCGCTCCCGCAGCGCGACTATTACGGGATGCTCGCCTTCTTCCACAACGTGACGCCGATGGGCAACGGCGGCGACCAGATCGAGCGGCCGCTGCTCGATGGGCCCGAGGCCAAGCGGCGATACGACGAGGCGGTGGCCGACCTCAACCGCCGCCGCGACGAGGCCCAGGCCGCGGTCGCAGCCATCGAGACCCGCTTCCGGGCGGCGCTCGAGCAGGATGCCGCGGCGGTGGCCCCCGGCGGCGACCTCGACGACCTAGCCTTCAAGTTCTATCGCGACTCGTGGAGTGCCCTGCCGACCTTCGACGAGCTCAAGCATGAGGACGAGGGGCCGCTGCCCGGCAACCTGTTCGACATCGCCGCGG
>JBILOA010000315.1:0-3475 GCA_044374735.1 Pirellulales bacterium
ACCGGAGGTTCGCAAGCGGGAGAAGGCCAGGATGGCTTCGCCCGCGTGAAGTTATCCCCTGGCGCATCTCGGCGAACCGCTCGAGCCTCCGCCCATCTCGCCGGCCCGTGGCCCGCCGACCGACTGGGGAGGGCTCGTGCAGGTCCACTTTCGACCGGGCAATCTTTCAGGGACGGATAGACGAGCTGCCCGTGATCGACATCCACAGCCTCTGACGGCATTCCATGCCACGGTGCGGACGGCCCGCGAGAAGAGCGGTTTCAAGACCGGTCGGCGCCGACGAGAAAAATCCGGCCTTGGGCGTGGATAGGAAGCTCTTCGGCACCTCCACGATCGGGTCGCATCCAGCCCGATCAGCTCCGGCGGTTGCTCCTCATGATCCGCCCCGCTCGGCCGACGCTTGCCGAAGTGCCATTGGCCGACCTGTCCTTTCTTCACAACTACGGGCCGAACCTCTCCAACATGATGAACGACTCGGGGGCAGACACCCGAACGTTCACGAGGTCGGACTACGGGGCTGGGACGGCCGGAGTCTGGTTCGGCGATTCGGAGGGCGGCATCTCCAACGTCTACGGTCGTGACCACGGCCTAATCCATTCAAAGTTCGGCACCATCAGGAGGCACGCGTCGATTGCCGACGTGCTGAATGACCATGGCACCACCTCTAGCAGCGTCAATTACACCATCAACGACCGCTTCCTTTGTGTGAACGGCAAGTACTACCGCAGCAACACAGACGGTATCCGAGTGGTCGGCATCGCCGAATACGACTCGTTCGCCGATCTGCTGGCGGGTAGCCAGTCGGCGACACACGATGACGGCCTCGGGGCGTCCTACGACCTGTTCAGGGCCGTGCCGCGAGCGGCTCTCGGGTTGACGGGCTTGCCTTCGCCGGTCCCCGAGATCGACCCCGCCGGCGTGGGCAGCATTCTCGCCCTGCTCGGCGGCGGCCTCGGGTTGCTCGAGCGGCGTCGCAAGCGGGCCTGAAGCAGCACAGTGGGTGAAGGGGTCGAAGTCGGGGTCGGAATCGTCGTGATCCCGGGCGCACCGAGACGGCCGGACAAGTCGCCCACCTCCCGCGAGTCGCACGCGGCCGACTGGCCGTAGCCCTTCCGCGAAAAGTGCTGCGGATTCCGCCCCGGCCTGTCGATGTGCCGTGGCCAATCCATCCTCCGAGAGTGCGGAAACGAGGCAAAAAGCGATTGTGTCGCGCCGATTGACCGATTGTTTGCCTCCCCCGTTCGCCATTATTACATTCACCAGATCCCTTTTTTCCCCACTCTCGCCCGCTCAGGCAGTTGGTTCCTGATTGATGAAATCCAGCTGCTGGAGATTGTTTCGTCGCGGCCCCCGGCATGCCGCGCCGAGGCTTCGGGCTTCGCAGCGGCAGCACGCTGCGTCGCTGCGTCTCGAGTCGCTCGAGTCGCGGCTGGCGTTGGCCGGCCTTGTGGGTCTTCCCGACACGATCGCGCCGGTGGTGCGGTCGGTGACTCTGCCTCCCGCCGCCACCTACGGTGGGGGCATTCAGCTGCTCTTCAAGGTGAACTTCAGCGAACCGGTAAGACTCACCGGCGACCGGAGCACCATCACGCTCCCGGTCGAAGTCGGCTTCGCGATGCGCGAGGCGCGGTATGTGGCCGGGAGCGGCACGCAGTCGCTTACGTTCCGGCTGAACGTCGCCGCGCACGACGTCGACACCGACGGCATCAGCCTTGGCCGCGTGAATGCGGCCGCGATCCGCGACTTCGACTTCAACAAGGCGAGCGCCGCACCGCGGATCCTCGACCGCGCCGGCAATCCGGCGAGCAACGTCATCCCCGCCCTCAACGCCAGCGGCATCCGCGTCGATGCGACCGGCCCCGTCGTGGCGTCCTACGGAGGCTTCGCCACGAGTGCGGTGTACGGCCGGCAGCAGGTGTCGCTGAAAGTCACGTTCGACGGCCCCGTGTTCGTAAAGGGGAAGCCGACCGTGCCGGTGACGATCGGCGGGCAGGACACGTCGCTGCGTTACGCCTCCGGCTCAGGCACCAAAACGCTCACGTTTGCCGTCACGCTGCCCCGGCGCGCGTCGCCGGCGAATCCCGTGTTTCGTGGCGAGAACGGCCTCGCAGGGGAAGTGATCCTCCTGCCCGCCGGCGCCGACCTCAAGGATCGCTTTGGCAACAGCGTCACCGCCGTCGGCGGCAGCTTCGGGAAGACCTTCACCCATTCGGGCAGCCGCGTCGTCGTGATGGGCACGCACTTCGAGAAGCTTGGCACGGTGTCGCAGGACGACCTCAACACGATCCTCAACGACGAGCAGCAGGGTTTTTTACAGGACGGTAACGCCGACTACTGGAAGGACTACGCGCCGCCGGTGTTCGCGCCGGCGATGAACGACGTCGATCTCTACCGTGTGGCCTACCGTTCCACGATTCCCGAGCAGGGCAGTCGCCCCACGGTGGCCTACGGTCTTCTGGCGATCCCGACGGGAGCGACGGGCAAGCTGCCGCTGGTCTCCTATCAGCACGGCGAGCTGCTCCTGAAGGAATCGGCGCCATCCCAGGCCTTCTCCTGGGACAAGACCGAAGACACGACGCCGGTCCGATACGGACTCACGCAAAAGCAGCTCTACGACTCGGGCTACGAGACCCGGCTGAATGTCGCCCAGTTCGCCGGGCACGGCTATGCCGTGATCGCGGCCGACTCGTTCGGCCTTGGTAACTCGATCGAGCTCAACAGCTTCCTCGCCAAGCAGAGCGGCCAGCAGGCCTGCCTCGACATGCACGCGGCGTCGCAGAAGCTCATGGCGAGCCTGAAGCTGACCACCGACAAGCTCTTCCTGAACGGCTGGTCAACCGGCGGGCTCGCGACGCTCGCCTTCCAGGAGGCGCTCGAGGCCAGGGGCGTGAAGATCGCCGGCGTCTCGCCGTCGGCCGCGCCCTCCGACATGGAGATGTTCGTCAGCCGGATGATCTTCAATCCGAGGCCATATTCGACGACAACCGTGCCGGATGGCCCGTGGGGCGTGGCGATCCCGCAGGCTGCGGCGTTTTCACTCGGGGCCTACGGCGGCAAGCCGGGCGCGGCGCTGGAACTCTTCGGCGGTAACTACGACTTCGCGCGGACGTTCTTCATGCGGGAGTTCAGGACGCTCCCCGAGTTCACGTTCCGGACGGTCGTCGGCGGCGATCCGACACCGGTGATGACGATGGACGGCGTCACCCGCTCGGCCGAGCCTGCGAAATTCATCGCCCAGAAGTTCGTTCAGAATCCGCATGCCTACGCGACGACCGCCTTCGCCAGCCTCATCCGCGACGCGGGCGCGGGGAAGACCCGCCTCGACAGCGACATGCGAACGTACTACGGCCTCGCCGACGAGGTCATTCCCGAATCGGTGGCGACCATCCTCAACGCCTGGCAGGGCGACACGTTTGGCAAGACGAACATCGAGCAGTTTCCGGTGGCGTCCGCCAGCCACCGCGGCACGCTGCTT
>JBILOA010000316.1:0-3468 GCA_044374735.1 Pirellulales bacterium
GGCTACCGGGACGAGTCGTTCTGGACCGAGGAGGGTCGCGGTTGGCTCCACTACACGAAGGCGCGGCATCCGAGGTTCTGGCTGGAGCGCGGGGGCGACTACCGGCAGC
Organism: Pirellulales bacterium; assembly: GCA_044374735.1. Lineage (GTDB taxonomy): Bacteria > Planctomycetota > Planctomycetia > Pirellulales > UBA1268 > QWPN01. The sequence continues at coordinate 110 of JBILOA010000316.1, forward strand.
GAAACCTGCTCGAGGAGATCCCACTGCCGCTCGACTGGCCGGTGGAGGTGAACTGCCTCGAGGCGCAGGCCTACTGCGCCTGGCTGGCCAAGGAAACCGGGGAAAACGTGCTGCTGCCCACGGAGGCCCACTGGCACGCCCTGCATCAGGACGCCGTCGCCGCCTCGGCCGGGCGGCTCGAGTTCGATCAGCCGACCTGGGCCGAGGCCCCCGGCAACATCAATCTCGAGAAGTTCGCCTCCTCCTGCCCCGTCACGATGTTTCCCCAGGGGGAGTTGTCGGACGTGGTCGGCAACGTCTGGCAGTGGACGCGGACGCCGATCATGCCCTTCAAGGGGTTCGAGGTGCATCCGCTCTACGACGACTTCTCCGTGCCTACCTTCGACGGCCGGCACAACCTGATCATGGGCGGCTCGTGGATCTCGACGGGCAACGAGGCGCTGGCGAGCGCCCGCTACGCCTTCCGGCGGCATTTCTTTCAGCACGCCGGCTTCCGCACGATCGTCGAGCAGCCCGGCAGCGAGACGACGACGGCCGGCTCGCGGCTCTACGAGACCGACGGCCTGGTCACGCAATACCTCGAGTTTCACTACGGTGATCACGCCTCCGGCGGGAGCGATGCCCGCGGTGCCGCGGCCGGCCCCCTGCCGTTCGGCGTGCCCAACTTCCCCGTGGCCTGCGTGGCCGCCACGATGCCGCTGGTGCCATCCGGCCGCCGCCGCTGCCTCGACCTCGGCTGCTCGGTGGGTCGGTCGGCCTTCGAGTTCGCGCGTCACTTCGACCACGTCGACGCCATCGACTTCTCCGCCCGGTTCATCCAGTCGGGAGTCCGGCTCCAGGAGGGCGGCGAGGTGTTGTACGAGATTCCGACCGAGGGAGAGCTGACCACCAACCGTGCGATCTCGCTCGACCGGCTCGGGCTGGCCGAGTATGGCGGGCGGGTGTTGTTCATGCAGGGCGACGCCTGCAACCTCAAGGCGATCTACACGGATTACGACCTCGTGTTCGCCGGCAACTTGATCGACCGCGTCTACGACCCGGCGCTCTGCCTGGCCGGACTCCGCGACCGGGTGCGTCCGGGCGGCCTGCTCGTCCTGACGTCGCCCTACACCTGGCTCGAGGAATACACCCCGAAGGAAAAGTGGCTCGGGGGCCGGCGGGAGCACGGTGAGCCGCTCCCGACCTTGGCGGGTCTGGTCCGGCACCTCGAGCCGGCCTTCGAACTCGTCCACCGGCAGGATCTTCCCTTCGTGATCCGGGAGACGGCCCGGAAGCACCAGCACTCCGTCGCCGAACTGACCGCTTGGCGGCGGCGGGAGTAAAGTTCTGGTAATCTTTAGGGGTCCGTAAGGCCTTCCTTCCCCGCCCCCCGCCCCGCCCGATCCGTCCATGGCTTTCGACCCGTGTCGTGAATGGCTCGGCATCGACGCCGTCGATCTCGGCGACCCGAGCCGGGTGCTCGGCCTCCCTCCCGACTGCCGCGATGCCGCCCTGATCGCCCGCGCCGCCGAGATGCGGCTCGAGTCGCTGGAGCGGGTCGCGCCCGGCCCGTTCGCCAAGGCGCATGCCGCCATCGTCGCCCGCGTCGAGGAGGCCCGCGACTCGCTGCTCGCCGCGGCGTTCTCCAGGGGACCTTCGGCGCCGCCCGCACAAGCCCGCTCCACGTTCGCTCCGCCGCCTCCACCGGCCGTCGCTTCGACATCCCGGTGGGCTGGCGTGGGAGACGCCTCCCCCGCCGCCCCCGTCGCCGAGGACGACGCGGAACCCGTGCTCGGACCGTCGCTCAGGCGGCCGGTTTCGCGCGGCCGCTCGTCGTCGTCCGCGGCCGGCGGGTTGTTACTGACCTCGTTCGCCCTCCTGGCGACGGCGGTCGCCGTCCTGGTGTTTTTGATGCTTCGGCCCGATGAGGTCGCGGTTAAGCCACCACCGACGACCACCCCGCCCCCGGCCACGAACGGAACCAATCCATCCGGCGGCGGTGGTGGGCCGACGCGGCCCCGCCCGCCTGCGACACCCAAGCAGCCGGAGAGGACGCCCCCGGCTCCGGCGACCGTTGATCCCCCGGACCGCGAAGCCAGGCCCTCTACGCCCGACCGCTCGGAGAAGGACGAGGAGCAGCGGCCTTCCGATGCCGAGATGCAGGAGCCAGACACGGAAAAGGTGGAGATGCAGCAGCGCGAAGCCGAGCGACTGCGGCGGGAGCGGGAGAAAGAGGAGCAGTCTCGCCGGGATGCGGAGATGGCCGAGGAGAAGGCGATCGCCGCCCGGGAGGCCGAGGAGGCGCGTCGAAAGGCGGAGATGGCCGAGCCCGCGGGGACAGAGGAGGCTGATCAGGAACGGGCCCGGATGCGGGAGGCGTTCGACAAGTCGCTCGGCGACGCCTTCAAGGCGCTCCAGCGGGGTGAGTTCGACACCGCCGACCGGGCGATCAAGGCCGCTGACGGCCACGTCGGCGACGACGTCGAGGCGGCCACGCGGATCGAGCGCTGGCGGCTTCTGGCAACCTACGCCCGCGAGTTCACCAAGTTCCGTGAGCAGGCCATCGCCGCCGCGAACGCGGGCCGGGAGTTTCAGGTCGACGGCAAGCCCTTCTCGGTGATCGAGATCACGCCGGATATGTTCATTTACAAACAGGCTGGCAGGATCGAGCGCGTGCCGCGGGAGCGGGTCGACCCGCGCATCGAACTGGCCGTGGTCGAGGGCTGGTTCGAGGCCGACGGCCGGGCCGCGAACCACCTGTTCCTCGGTGCTCGCTGGCTCTGCCTCGAACCGCCGAATCCATCGCGGGCCCGAGCCGAGTGGCGGAAAGCCGGAGACGGCGGGGAGCAGGTGGACCCGCTGAACGCCCTTCTCGAAGACCCCGTGATCCGACGGGCCGGCCGTTGAGCGATGTGATGACGGACCCGCTGCCGATCCCCGTCGTCGCGCAGCCGGTGACGGGCTCCGCCCGCCCACCGGGTTCGAAGAGCATCACCAACCGGGCGCTGGTGTGCGCGGCCCTGGCGAGCGGCCCGAGCCGCCTGACGGGATTGCTCGACAGCCAGGACACGCGGGTCATGGCGGCCGGCCTTGGGGCCCTCGGGGTCTCGCTCGGTGTGGATTGGTCTGCCGGTACGGCCAGCGTGCAGGGAACGGCGGGGACGATCCCCGCGGCGGCAGCCACGATCGACTGCGCGGCCAGTGGCACGACGATGCGGTTTCTCTCGGCCGTGTGCGGTCTTGGAAACGGCACCTATCGGCTCGATGGCACCGCCCGGATGCGGCAGCGGCCCATCGGCGACCTGCTCGAGGCCCTGCGGTCACTTGGCGTCGATGCCCGGGCCGAGAGCCCGGGAGACTGCCCGCCGGTGGTGATCCGC
>JBILOA010000317.1:0-3467 GCA_044374735.1 Pirellulales bacterium
CGCCTCGCGAACCGGGCGCCTCGGCTCATCTTCGGAACGCGAGCGGTCGGCCGGGGCAGCAGGCTGCCGGGGTGGCGGCAACGGCTGCCGCGCCGGTGGCTGGTCTCGTCCGGAAACGCCCAGTTCGACGGCGATTGAATCCCAGTCGCCCGACGGCGGTGGGGTAGCCGGTTTGCGAGCCGGCTGCCGGTCGCGACTGCGCGGGGGCGGGGGCGTGGCCGGCCGTTCGGGCTGGACGGGTTTGTTGCCTGACGGGGCGGCGCCGAGCGACTCGGCGAGGGAATCCCAGGGATCGGAGGAGGCGTGGTCGGCCATGGTGTCCTGCGGGGCGAAGGAGCGGGGAGCCGGCCCGCGGTGGTCGGGCGCCGGTCTTCAGGCCTGCAGAATACACCAGCCGCCCCCTGCCCGGCGAGCCGCGGCCGTGATGGCCGCGACGGCCGCGGCTTCGCCTAGGGCAGGAACGGCTCGATCGAGCGGATCATGCTGCCGTTGTCGGCCACCTCGAACAGCGGCCGGTAGGGGCTCGCCAGGCCACGGCGGGACCGGCCAGCGGGGTACCAGACCACGTTGACGCCAAGGTTCCAGGCCGACGGTGAGAAGGTCGAAACCTGCCCCGCCCCGTCCAAGTTGATCACCTGGTTGCGGCCGGGAATGATGTAGGTAAAGGTGCCCTCCAGGGCGAGCGAGCGGTGCATCGGGGCCCGCACGAGCGTGCCGACGATGCCTTCACCATCGCCCGTGGCACCGCCCCAGACCTTCCACTCGTTGGCGTCGCCGAACTGGAGCCGGTAGAAGCCCGTGTACAGGTCGAGCGTGCTGGCCACGCCACCGACGCGGTTGACGGGTCCGAAGAAGCTCGTCTGGTCGCCGATGTTGGAGGCTCCCCAGAAGCCCAGTTCGTGATAGCCCCAGACGTAGCTCAGCTCGTACCGGAGCTGGGAGACGTCGGTGTTGTCGAACCAGCTGTCGTGGAGGTAGTCGTACACGGCTCCGCCCTGCAGGCCGCGGCCCTCGAAGGCCCGCGTGAAGAAGCCCGTCGTGACGAACTGCTGGTCACGGGCATTCTTGCCGAGCGTCGTGGTGCCGACCTCGATGCTGGCGGGCTGGAAGTTGGTCTGCGTGCCCCGCCAGCCGATCTGCCAGCCCACCCCGAAGGCGTTCCAGAACGGCATCGACCAGTTGAGATACTCGTTGGTGCCGAAGTTGCCGTTGATGCCCAGGTCGGTGGCGTTGGTGAAGGCCGTGATGCCGGCGCTGGCCGTGAAGTCGCGGTACCACCGCCAGCCGTAGTAAGGCCGGCCGAATCGCCGCAGCCAGGTGACGATCCGGCCGTGGTGCTCGCTCATGGGCAGCAGGCACTCGTCATCTTCGCAGGCGTACGGGTCGTCGTAGAAGCTCTCCACGTGAAGCTGCGTGGGATACTCGCCCATCAACAGGCCGCCCTCGACGGCGGGATCGCCCGCGAACTCGGGCCCTGCCTCGGTGCCGAACTCCGGCTCATACTCCGTCGGATAGTCGCCGGGCAGTTCGATGCCCGGGCCGATCGTTTCCACTTCGGAGAGCGGCTGTCCGTCGGCCGGCGGCGGAGAGGGCAGCCGAGGGGCCGGCCCAGCCGGCGCCGCGGGGCGCGGTGCCGACTCCGCTGAGCCTGCCTCCGTGGGAGCCTGCCGCATCACGGAGGGAATCCCGTCGACGTTCATCGCGAGCCGCTCGGGGCGGCCGGCGGCCGCGGCCCGGCCCACGTCGTAGCGCGGGGCGAGGCCACCGCCGAGCCGGGCGTCACCCAGGTTGGAACGGTCGGACGCGGCCCGCATGGCCTGGGCCTGCTGCCCCTCCGGCGCGAGGATCGGCCGGTTGGCCGGACCCCGGGGAGTCCGCATGATCGGAAGGCCGAGCACGGCGTCGGGATTGTCGGGGTCATACAGGTTTCGTACCGCGTCGCCGAAGCCGGGCGTCGCTGCCTCCGGCGGCTGCCGGCGGGGCGGCTGGGGGGCCGCCGGGCGGGCGACGTTCGGGCGGGCCGCAGCCGGCGGCACACGGTCGGGCAGGCTCACGCTCGCGGGTGGGGCCGACGGCGCGGAGACCTCGCTGGCGAGCGGGGCCTGCGGCTCGACCGGCTCCGCGGCGGGCCGGCTGGCACGATGCGGCGTCCACTTGAGTTCGGCCGCCGTGGCATCCGGTGCCGGGGCTTGGGCCATCAGGTTCGGAGCGTGCGCCAGCATCATCGCGACCAAGGCCGTGAGTGCCGTGAGTGCCGGGTTGATCGAACTGCGTGCCGCGGTCATGGCCATCACCTCCGGGTTCGGGATCCCGCCGGCATGCGTGAGCCGGCGAAGTCCACTCAATCGGAAGAGGTATCGGCACCGGCAGCGACGGAACTTCCGCCAAAATCCACGCGATCGGCAGCGGCTTCCCGGGTTGCCGGGTCAGCCGCGACGCGGGGGCGAGTCGAGGGCCTGGGCAAGATCGGCAATCAGGTCGGAGGCGTCCTCGATGCCGCAAGCCAGGCGGATCATGTTGTCCGGGATGCCGAACGAAACTCGGTCTTCCGGGGTGTAGCTCCAGTAGCTCATCACGAGCGGCTGCTCGATGAGCGACTCCACGCCGCCCAGGCTCGGCCCGATCCGCGGGATTCGGACCGCGTCGATCACGGCCGCCGTCTCCCGCCAGTCGGCCGGGCCCCCGTCGGACCCCTTGAGGAAGAAGGTGACCAGACCGCCGCAGCCCCGCAGGGTGCGGGTGGCGATCTCGTGGCAGGGGTGGCTCTCGAGCCCCGGATAGAGCACCCGCTCCACCCGGGGATGACTCTCCAGGAACCGCGCGACGGCCAGGCCGTTGGCGTTGTGCCGCTCCATCCGCAGGGCCAGCGTCTTGAGGCCGCGCTCGAGCAGGTAGGCATTGTGGGGCGAGTTGATGCCCCCCATGATGCCCCGCAGGTTCCGCACCGGCTCGAGGAGTTCCGCCGACCCGACCACCGCGCCGGCGAGCAGATCGTTGTGACCGCCCAGATACTTCGTGGCCGAGTGCAGCACGAAGTCGACGCCCGCCTCGAGCGGCCGGAGGTTGTACGGGGTGCAGAGCGTCGCGTCGATCATGGTCGCCACGCCGTGCCGGCGGCCGATGGCCGCGAACCGTTCCACGTCGATCACGCTCAGGTGCGGGTTGGTCGGCGACTCGCTGATCAGGAACTTCGTGCGCGGCCCGATCGCCGCCTCCATCGCGGCATAGTCGCAGGTGGGAACCTCGCGGTAGCCCACGCCGAACCGGGTGAGGTGCTTGCGGCAGAACTCGCGGCTGCGGTGGTAGCACTCGTCGAAGAAGACGATCTCGTCACCGGCGCTCACGTGGGCCATCAAGACGCCGACGAAGGCCGCCATGCCGGTGGCGAACAAGACTCCTTCCTCGCCCCGCTCGAGTTCCGCCAGCTTCCGCTCGACCACCCGCTCGCCCGGATTGCCGTAGCGGCC
>JBILOA010000318.1:0-3458 GCA_044374735.1 Pirellulales bacterium
CCGGCCCAGCAAAAACTGGCCGACCTGTTCGGCTGGTACGTCGCCCATCCCGAGTCGCTCCCGCCGCGCTTCCGCGAGCGTGCGGCCGACTGCGGCATCCCACGGAGCACGGCCGACTACATCGCCGGCATGACCGACCGGTTTCTCGAACTCGACCACGCCCGCCGGCTGGGCGGCTGACTGTACGCCCGCCCTGCTGGCCAGGAGCGGTCTTTGGCCGCGATTGGCGGGCCACGGTATGATCATTTCCCCGGGTCCCGTGCAGCCAAGCGGCAGTCGTCTCCCATGGCCCTCTACTTCCTCCGCGCGATCTTCATCCTCGTCTCCGCGGGGATCGCCGTCCTGATCATCAATGACTCGGCCCTGCGGTCCACGCCCACCTGGGCGCCGTGGGGCATCCTCGCCGGGATGATCGCCCTGCCGCTCACCGTGATCGGGATCGACGGATCCATTCGCCGCAAGGATCTGACGATCATCACGGCCGTCTACTTCGGGCTCCTGATCGGCGTGTTTCTCACCTACATCACGATGCTCGCCCTGACGCCGGTCCTGCCGCTCAACAAGTCCGACCCGGTCTGGGCGTGGGCCCCCCTGATCGTCGGGGCCGTGCTCTGCTACCTGAGCACCAGCCTGCTGCTCCAGACGCGGAACGACTTCCGGTTCCTGATCCCGTTCGTGGAGTTCGCCCGCGACGTCCGCGGCCTGCGGCCGAACGTGCTCGACACCACCGCGATCGTGGACGGCCGGGTGGCCGACCTCGCCGAGGCCGGCATCTTCGAAAGCCGGTTCGTGGTGCCCGCCTTCGTGCTCGACGAGTTGCAGGCGGCGGCCGAGTCGCAGGACCGCACCCGCCGCACCCGCGGCCGCCGCGGACTCGACATCCTCAACCGGCTGCGGGCCAACAAGGCGGTCGACATCGATGTGATCAGCCCGCGGGACGAGCAGGCCGACGAGGCCACGCTCGAGTCGCGGGTGGTGGCAATGGCGCGGCAGCTCGAGGGCCGCGTGGTCACGATCGACCCCAACGTGGTCAAGCTCTCGGGCGTGCGGAGCGTGCCGGTGATCAACGTCAACGACGTGGCGCTGGCGCTCAAGCCCGCGTTCGTGCCCGGCGACGCCCTCGCGGTCCGGCTCGTGAAGCCCGGCGAGGAGCCCGACCAGGGCGTCGGCTACCTCGACGACGGCACGATGGTGGTCGTGGAGAACGGCCGCAGCCAGATCGGCCAGACGGTGCACGTGCATGTCACGAGCACCCTCCAGACCTCGGCCGGCCGGCTGGTGTTCGCCAAGCCCGCCAGCGCCGCTTAGCAGACTGTGGAACCAGTCTGCCGCCGCAGGATGCGGCGATCGCCGACCATGGCAAACCTCGGCTTTGCCATCGGTCGGCCAAGTGGAACAAGGCCATGGATGGCTTGTTCCACGGAAAGCTGAGGTCACTTCGGCAGGCGGTTGAGCGTGTACCAGCCGGTGTCGTGGAGCAGCGGCAGACCGGCAACCAGGCCTTCCGACCCCGCCGACCGGACGCCGGCGGCCTTGATCTCGTGCACGACGCACGGCCGCAGCCCCCCCACGGCGAGCCGCACGCGGCGACCGTCGGCCGAAACCTCGGCCCGTTCCACCGGGCAGGTTTCGAGGTCCACCTCCGGACTGCCGTAGGCCGCCTGATAGATGTGGGTGAACGAGCGGACGGCGTAGCTGGCCAGATCGCCGGCCACCGCCCGGTCGACCGGCGCCGTGAACTCGAGTTCGAAGCCGCCGGGCACGGCGCGGATCGCGAGGATTTCGAACGGCGTCTTGCCGGTCCAGGCCAGTCGCTCGAGCGCGTAGTCGCCGGCGCCCCGCGAGCCCCAACCCCGATTGGTGCCGCCCACGAAGAGCGAGCCGTCGGGGGCGAACTGCAGCGCCAGCGAGCCGCTCCTCAAACCCTCGCGAAACCGGAAGCAGGCGCCCTGGAGCACACCCTCGACCTCCTCGAGGAAGCACCGCATCACCATCGAGTGCGACTGATCGGCCACGAACACCTGCCCGGTGAACGGGCCAAACTTTCCGCCGCTCGTGTCGGGGGCGATGCCCGCCGCGCTCTTGCCCATCGCGTCGTAGGGAAACACGATCGCGGGCGGACGCAGCCGGGGAATCTTCGCCACCTCGGCCGCCATCCGGCTGCCATTCATCGGCTCCGCCGGCTTCTCGAGGCCCGGCGCCCGGTCATACCACGGAAACCCGCCGGGGTGGCCGACGAAGTCGCCGGGCACGAGGTGCTTGAGCGAGCAGGCGCCGTTCCAGGGGCCCTGGTTGTCGGTGTAGAGCACGCGGCCCGCGGCGTCGAAGCCGATCCCGCCGGGCGAGCGGACGCCCGAGGTGGTGGGCACGGTCTTGCCGTCGGGCGTGACCCGCACCGCCCAGCCACGGAAGGGAACCTTGCTGTCGAAGCTGCCCGTCAGGCAGAGCACGACCCAGATGTTGCCTTCGCGGTCGAACTTCGAACCGAACGCATACTCGTGGTAGTCGCCCGACACGCCCCAGTCGTCGGCCACCGTCTCGAACGTTTCGGCCGCGCCGTCGCCGTCGGCATCCTTGAGCCGGCTGACCTCGGGCCGCTGGGTCACATAGAGCCAGCCGTCCTTCCAGGTCAGGCCGAGCACCTCGTGGAGGCCGTGGGCGAACCGCGTCCAGACAGGCTTCGCGCCGGTGGGGTCGGCGACCATCCAGATCTCGCCCCGCCGTGAGGCCACGGCCAGCCGGCCGTCGGGCAGCCACTCGAGCCCGCCCACCTCCAGGAAGGCCGCCTCGGGAATGGCGAGCGTCGTGACCGCGTAGAAGTCGGCCTCGGTCGGCTTCGTCTCGGCCGCGTTGGCCGACGGCGAACCACCGGCCACGAGCGCCGCGGCGGCAACGACCGTGATGATCCGCATCCAGCTCACCATGCCAGTTCCTCCACGAGTTCGGCGGTGCCGTCGGAAGCCCAGATGATCGGAAACCGCAGCTCGGTTCGCCCCTCGGCCTCGTGGCGAACCGGCTCCCCGGCCCCGGCCCCGCTCACCCGCAGCTTCCACGAGCCGTCGGCCCGCCACCAGCCGTCGCCGGCATCCTCGAGCCGGCCGGCCGCGCCACGGAACATCGCCGTTCCCTGCTGGGGCCGACCCGAAAGCCGGATCGTACGTCGCAGGAAGCGGGTCTTGCCGACCTGGGCCGGTTCGAGCTTCTCCTCGATCGTGATCCCGCCGAGCGACCAGCGGAACGTGGGCCGGCCCGCGGCGTCGAGCGCGTAGCCGAGGAACCTGGCCCCGCGGGACCGCGGCGGTTCCTTCGGCCACGACGCCTTCGCGTCGGGCAGCGTCTCGATGGCCGCGGCCGCGTCGGGCGTGAACACGCCGTCACCCAGCGGCGGCTGCCAGCCCTGGCCCCGGCCCGTCCAGTGCCGGCCGGCGTCGATGAACGCGCCCCGCCAGACGAGCGCC
>JBILOA010000319.1:0-3456 GCA_044374735.1 Pirellulales bacterium
CACCCTGGTGCCGGCACTGACGCTCTGGCTCGTCGGCGTGCTCGTCAGCCCGAGCGTGTGGGTCGCCGTCGCCACCTGGGATCTGCCGCTGCGGATTTTCGCCGCCGCCGCCGCGGTCACGATTCCGACGGTGCTGCTGGCGCTGGCCTATTCGTCGCTCACCGCCGAGACGCGGATCGCGGCCTTCGCCTGGTTCGCCACCTGGGTGGCCTGCTGGATCACCCACGGGGCGCTCACGGGCGCCGACCTCGCGGCCGGTTCAAGGCCGGCGGCGGCCGCCGTTCCCGCCGCGCTGGCCGATTCGGACGATCCGTTCGACGACGGGCCGCCGGCGGTCGTGCGCGGCCCGCGCGGCCAACGGCGACTCGGCTGGCTGGCGCGGGCCGCGGGCATCGACGGCAGCGTCGACCGCTGGGCCTGGCTCTCTCCCTTCCATGCCCAGGGGGTGGTGCAGGCGTGGATCTTCGGCATCGAGCGGCGATTCGCCGTCGTCCTGCCGTCGCTGGTCTCGCTGGCCGCGATCGCGGGCGGCTCGCTGATCGTCCTTTTCCTGCGGGTCGACGCCCACGCCCGCGCCTGAGGAGAAGCCGCGACCATGATCGTCCTCGAGCACGCCACCAAGCTCTACGGCACCGTGATCGGGGTCAACGATCTGACGGTCGAGCTCGGCCCCGGAGCCCACGGCCTGCTGGGTCCCAACGGTGCGGGCAAGACCACGCTGCTCGGCCTGATCACCGGCCAGCTGCGACCGACGATGGGACGCGTCGCGATCTTCGGCGAGCGGCCGTTCGGCAATTCCCGAGTGCTCGCCCGGATCGGCTACTGCCCCGCCGCCGACCTGCTCGAGCGGCGGGCGACGCCCCGCGAGTGGGTCGCCTATCTCGTCCGGCTCACCGGCCGCGACGGCCGGGCCGCGGGTCGGGCGGCCGCGACGGCGCTCGACCGTGTCGGGCTCGGCGAGGCGGCCGACCGGCCGCTGGTGACGCTCTCCAAGGGCATGCGGCAGCGCACGAAGCTTGCCGGCGCCATCGCCCACGACCCCGACCTGCTCGTCCTCGACGAGCCCTTCGTCGGGCTCGACCCCGTCGCCAGGCACGACCTCGTGACGCTCGTCCGGAGCTGGGCGACGTCGAGGAGCCTGCTCGTCGCCAGCCACCTGCTCCATGAGATCGAGGCGCTCGACGCCGGGCTGGCCGTGATCCTCGGGGGCCGGCTCGTGGCCAGCGGCGATGTCGGGGAGATCCGGTCCCTGGTCGACTGCCTGCCGGCGGAGATCCGGCTCGAGGCCGACCGGCCGCGGCGACTGGCCGAGATCGCCTGTGCCAGCGGCCTGGCCGACGGCCTGCGGTTCGAGGGCCCGACCGGCCTCGCGATCGGCACGCGCGAGCCCCGCCGGCTCGCCGCGGCGCTCGCGGAAGCCGCGGCCGTCGAGGGGATCGCGATCACGACTCTCTTCGCGGGCGACCGGTCGCTCGAGGGCGTGTTCGATCGGCTCGTTCAGTTGCACCGGGGCATTGGCTCGGGGAGCGGCGGCCCCCGGCCCCCGGCCCCGGCCGCGGAGGCCGCCCCATGAACGCCTGGCGTGGCATCCTGGCGGTGGCGGCGTTCCAGCTCCGTCGCCTGCTCGCGCCCCAGCGGGTGATCGTGGCGGCCCTGGCCGCGGTCTTCCCCGCTGCCGTGATGCTCGCGGTGCGCCGGATCGCGGGCGACATCGACCGCAACTTCGCCGTCGTGCTGCTCTACGCGCTCGTGCCGGAGATGCTCTGCATGCTCGGGCTCCTGGTCACGATGTGCCCGGTCGTGGCCGACGAGCTCGAACGCGGCACGTGGCAGCACGTGGCCGTTCGCCCCGGGGGGCGGTGGTCGCTGCTCCTGGGCACGTTCCTGGCCGCCGTCACCTGGACGGCGACGGTCGCGCTGCTCGCGATCGCCCTCGCCCTCGTGGCGGCCGGGTTGTCCGACGCGGGGCGGCTGGCGGCGGTCTTCGCCGCGCTCGTCGTCGTCTCCTGCGTGGGCCGGGCCGCGCTGTTCGCGCTGCCGGCCGTGATCGTGCCCAAGCGGGCGCTCGTGGCGAGCGTGGCGGCGGGGTTCGTGGTTGAATATCTGGCTGGCTTCCTCCCGGCGGTCATCAACCAGCTCACCGTCAGCCTGCGGCTGCGGAGCCTGCTCGTCCACTGGATGGGCTGGGAGCGGGCCCTGCCGACCGAACTCCAACTCCTCGTCGACACCCAGCCGGCCTGGGTGCAGATCATGGCCGTCGTCGCCCTCTCCACGGTGATGCTGGTCGCGGCCGGGTTGATCCTGGCCCGGCGGCAGTTTCCGCCCGCCGAGGAGGCCTGAGATGATCGAAGCCGCCGGGCTGGTGAAGCATTTTCGATCGGCCGACGGCAGGGTCGTCAAGGCGGTCGACGGCGTCTCGTTCGTGGTCGGCCCCGGCGAGATGGTCGGTCTGCTCGGGGCCAACGGGGTGGGCAAGACGACCACGATGCGACTGCTCGCCACGCTCTTGCAGCCCACCGCCGGCACCGCGCGGATCGACGGCGGTGAGGTCACGACCGACCCGCTCGGCGTCCGCCGCCGGCTCGGCTATCTCTCCGCCACGACCGGCGTGCCCGACCGGCTCACGCCGCGGGAGGTGCTCCAGTCGTTCGGCCGCCTCTACGGGCTCGATCACGCCGTGCTGGCCGACCGCGTGCCCGCGCTGCTCGACGCCCTCAGGCTCGGCGACTGCGCCGAGCGTCCTTGCGGCCGGCTTTCCACCGGTCAGCGGCAGCGGGTCTCGCTCGGCCGGGCGCTTGTCCACGATCCACCCGCGCTCGTGCTCGACGAGCCGACGTCAGGCCTCGACGTCGTCGGCTCGCGCGATCTCCTCGACCTGCTCGAGCGGCTGCGGGCGGAGGGGCGGTCGATCCTGATCTCGACGCATCGGCTCCACGAGATCGAACGGCGGTGCGATCGTTTCCTGATCATTCACGCCGGCCGGATCGTGGCGGCGGGCACGCGGGAGGAGATGACCGCCGCGCCCGGCGGGCTCGAGGGGGCGTTCTTCGCGGCGGTCGAGCCGGGGGCGCACCCATGACCGCGACGGATCCGATCCCGCGCGGGCAGGTGGTGCGGGCGATCGCCCACCGCGACCTGCTGGAGTTCGTCCGCGACCGGCGGACGCTGTTCGTCACGCTGCTGATGCCGATGGCGATGTATCCGGTGCTGGCGCTCGCCAGCACGCTCGGCCTGAGAACCGCGCTTTCGGACCTGGAAGCCCGGCAGGCGCCCCGCGCGCTCACGCTCGCCCTCTCCGGCGCAGACGCGGAGCAGCTCGCGACGCGGCTCGAGCAGGTCGCCGCGACGGTGGCCGACGAGCCGCCCGCCGACTGGCCGGCTCGCCTGACGACCGAACTCGTGCCCTCCCGGGCGGCCCAACGACTGCTCGACGACGGGATGGCCGACGTCTGGATC
>JBILOA010000321.1:0-3437 GCA_044374735.1 Pirellulales bacterium
TCTCGCCGTCGGAGAGGCCGTAGTTGCGGTTGATGGCCTCGACGATCTGCTCCCGGGGGGCGATCGCCATCTCGATCTCGCGATTGAGGATGAAGCGGAGCTTCTCCTGGGCGTCCATGTCGGTCGGGTCGCAGGTGGCGATCCGGAGCGTGCCGCCCGACTCGGCAAGGGGGAAGATGGTGTTTTCCCGGGCCACACTCTCGGGCAGGAGGCCGATCACCTCCTCGGAGACGTCGACCTTGCCGAGATCGACGAACTTGAGCCGATAGGCCTTGGCGAGGGCCTTCATTACCCGCTCGCCCGGGGCGTAACCGAGCCGGACCACCTCGTCCTGCACCTTCTTGCCCGACGAGTGGGCCATTCGCACGGCTTCGGCGAGCTGTTCGGCGGAGATGATGCCCTCGGAGACGAGCAGCGTGGCGAAAGCGTCCATGAGCGGCGGCAGCGGGAGAGGGGGAGGGGGAACCGGAGGTCGGGTCGAAGCGGGCGAAACCTTCAGGAGGCCGGCTCGAGGAACGTGTCGTCGTGCTCGTAGCCCGGGGCGCACGTGCAGAGGAAGACGAGCTCGGCGGCGCCGGTGTTGCGGATCGTGTGCCGCATACCGGGCGGGATCGCGATCGCGTCGCCGGGCCCCACGGGCCTGGTCTCGTCGCCGAGCGTCATGGCGGCGGTGCCCGAGAGGATGTAGTAGATCTCCTCGGTCACGGCGTGGTGGTGGGGCGTGGTCGCGCAGCCCGCCCCGAGCCGGGCCTCGGCCAGACTCTGCTGGCGGATCGCCGAGTTGCGATGGGCCATCAACTCACGGATCGTCGAGCCATCGACGGTGGTGAAGGGAACGGTGTCGCGGTGGTTGACGATGTCCATGAGCGTCGCGATTCGTGCTTGTCTACGGTTCCGACCCGGCCCCTCAGGATACCAGACGCCCATGGAAGTGCAGCACCGCCGGGAGCACGTGGCGATGCTCCCAGGCCGCCGCGTCCGGCAGTGCGGTGGGGTCGAACGACCCGTCTCCCTCGACCACGACGACGCTGCGGGCCGGGGCCTTGGCCAGGACCGCCGTCACCAAGGCCATGAGCTCGTCCCGCCGGTCCTGGAACATGCTCCATGGCGGCGAGATGAACGCCAACCACGGTGCCGACGCGGGCAGGTCGGGCATCCGTTTGGCCCACGTCAGCACGTCGCCGGGCCGCACCTCGCACCGCTCCGCCACGCCCAGGTCGAGGGCCGAGCGGCGGATCGCATCGGCCGTGGGGAAGTGACGCTCCGTGAAGACCGCCCGGGCGGCGCCCCGGCTGAGGGCCTCGAAGCCCAGGGCGCCGGTGCCGGCGAACAAGTCGAGGGCGACCGCGTCGCGGACGGCGGTGCCCAGCAGGTCGAAGAGCGCCTCGCGGACGCGATCCTTCATCGGCCTGGTCGGGCCTCCGGGCAGGTGCGCGAGCCGCCGGCCCCGGAGCGAGCCGCCGATGATGCGAGGGGGCTCGGCCGCTTCGTCGGCACGCGGCGGTGCAGCCGGTCGGCGGCGGGGCATGGGGCGATCTCCGGGGGCGTGGGCGGAAGCGACGCGTGGTATCGTATCGGGCGGCCGGATGGAGCCGGGCAGAAACGACGCTGGAGGAGCGCACGATGGAAAACTGGCGGCGGGTGGTGATCGTGGCCGTGGGCCTCGTCGCGGGTGGCGGGCTCGGCGCTGCGGCGGAGGAACCGACCGTGGCGGCCGCGGGCGACGCAGCTTCGGCGGCCGAGCCGCGGGCAGCGTTTGACGCGGCGGTGGCCGAGATCAAGAAGCTGATGGCCGACCTGACGGTGCTGCAGGCGCAATACCAGAAGCCCGACGCCGATCGGCCCGCCCTCGAGAAGCAGTTCGAGGAGAAGAAGCAGGCGGCCGAGGCGGCCGGTAAGCGGCTCGAAGACGCTGCCGTGGCGGTGCTGGCGGTCGCCCCCGACGACGCCGGCGCCCGCGAGATCGCCTCTGGCGTGATGGCCGGCTCACTGCAGGCCGACGACCCGGGAAAGACGCTCATCGTGGCCGCCGCCCTCGACAAGGCCGGGGCCGTCGACGGCACCACGGCCCTGTTGGCCGCGACGGCCGCCGCGATCCTGTCGCAGCTCGACGAGGCCGACGCCTGGCTGGAGAAGGCCGCCGCCAAGGCCCCACCGGCCCAAGTGGCCGAGGTGCGGGCCACCGTCGACCGCGACCGCGCCAAGGTGGCGGCGGAGATGGCCAAGCGAAAGGCCGAAGCCGAGGCCGACGACCTGCCCCGCGTAAAGCTTGAAACCTCTGCCGGCGACATCACCGTGGAGCTGTTCGAGAACGAGGCGCCCAACACGGTGGCCAACTTTCTCACGCTCGTCGAGAAGGGCTTCTACGACGGCACGCCGTTCCATCGGGTGATCAACGGCTTCATGGCCCAAGGGGGCGACCCGACCGGCACGGGCGCGGGCGGCCCGGGCCACGCGATCGCCTGCGAGTGTGACGGGCCGGACACGCGGCTTCATTTCCGCGGCACCCTCTCGATGGCCCACGCCGGGAAAGACACCGGCGGCTCGCAGTTCTTCCTCACCTTCCGCCCGACCGACCACCTCGACCGCAAGCACACCGTGTTTGGCCGCGTGATCGCGGGCGACGAGGTGCTCGCCCGGCTGGCCCGCACCCAGGACGGCCAGGGCCGGCCTGTCCCCGGCGTCGAGCCCGATAGAATCGTGAAGGCCGAGGTGCTGCGGAAACGGGCTCATCCCTACGAGCCCGCCACGCTCCCCGACCCCAAGAAACCGTAGCCCCGCGGCCTTGCGATCCGTCCTTCGCCTGGAGAATGAGCCATGCGATTCCCATCCTTCGTCCTGCCGGTCGCGCTGGTGGCCCTGCTGGCCATGGCCAGCCACGCCATGAGCGCCGACCCGTCCGCTCCATCCGCCCCGGCCGCCAAGGAGGCCCCCCCGATGCCCGCCGACGCCGACGCTCCCAAGCCCGACGCCAAAAACCCCGCGCTCGTGGGCCGCGTGCCCGACGACCAGCTGCCCAAGACGGAGGCCGAGTGGCGGAAGCGGCTCACCGACCAGCAGTATCGCGTCACTCGGCAGAAGGCGACCGACCGCGCCTTCACCGGCGAATACACCGACACCGAGACCCCCGGCACCTACCGCTGCATCTGCTGCGGCGAGCCGCTGTTCAAGTCGGGCGAGAAGTTTCACAGCGGCTGCGGCTGGCCGAGCTTTACCGCGCCGATCGACGGCGTGAAGGGCAAGACGATCGCCGAGCATGAGGACCGCACCCACTTCATGATCCGCACCGAGGTCACCTGCCGCCGCTGCGGCTCCCACCTCGGCCACGTCTTCAACGACGGCCCGCCCCCGACCGGGCTGCGGTATTGCATCAACTCCTCGTCGATCGTGCTCGACGCCGAGAAGCCAGCGGCCAAGAAGTAATCTCGCGACGGGCT
>JBILOA010000320.1:0-3437 GCA_044374735.1 Pirellulales bacterium
TCACGCATTGCTGTTGCCAGCCATAGCGCTCCGACCGCTTGTAGGCACATGGTTTCAGGTTCACATTCCTCCCCTAACAGGGGTTCTTCTCATCTTTCGATCGCTCTACTTGTTCACTATCGGTCATCAGGGAGTATTTAGCCTTACGGGATGGTCCCCGTCGATTCAGTCGAGGTTTCACGTGACTCGACCTACTCAGGGTACCCCCTCAACGGAGCAACACAGCTTTCGCGTACGGGCCTGTCACCCTCTGTGGACGACCTTTCCAGATCGTTCCGCTAGCCTGTTGTTTGTAACTCCTCGGGGGCCCTACAACCCCGCAGTGGAAACCACCGCGGTTTGGGCTATTTCCCTTTCGCTCGCCGCTACTGAGGAAATCGATTTTTCTTTCTTTTCCTGCGGTTACTGAGATGTTTCAGTTCGCCGCGTTGGCCACCGTCACCTATGGATTCAGTGACGGTCAGTTCGGGAATCCCGGGATCATCGCTTGTTTGACAGCTACCCCAGGCTTATCGCAGCCTTCCGCGCCCTTCACAGCCTCCTGATGCCAAGACATCCCCCATGCGCCCTTTGTAGCTTGACCACCCGAATCGAACGCTCGCCAGCCATGCCCATTGCAGGACACGGCTCCGAGACCTTCGAGTCGAATGCGCTACCCTGGATTTCGGATCTGGTTCGCCGCGGTTGCCCGCCCGAACCAGCCACACCCAGGATCAACGATTTTTTCTCGCTCATCGCCTTGGGAGAACGCTTCGGAAACGTGCTCGCGCACGCCTCCTCGGCATTCTTTCAAGATGCCAATTACCACGACCAAATTGTCAAAGAACGCAAACGAACCGGGGCGGCGGGGGCCGCATCCGGTCCGCATTCGGAGGCCGCTCAGGCGTCCCGAATCCGGGACAGCCACCATCGGCAACCGAGACCCGAAAAGTTAGCCGTTCGCTGCCAGGCCGTCAAGCGGCTGGAAAAACCGGCCACTTTTGGCCACGCGAGGCGGCCCTGTCGGCCTGCGGCCCGGTGGGCCGCCGCCGGCACGGTATAACCATACGGATGCAAACGCACCTGGTTCAGGGCGGGCTACGCCCCCCATTTTTACGGCTTTTTTGCAGGCCCTTCGGCCCGTGGGCGGTCGTTGCGGCCGGCGGGCTGGCGCTCGCGGGGGGCGGTGACTCCCGCGGGCAGCCACCCGTGCCGGTCGTCGTGGGCCGGGTGGCCACGATGCAGCTGGCCGCCGGCCAGGCGTTCGTAGGAACGGTCGTTCCGGCCCGCACCAGTGACGTGGGCAGCGCCGTCGATGGTCGGCTGGTCGAGTTTCCAATCGTCGATGGGCAGCACGTGGCCGAGGGAGAGCCGATCGCCGGCCTGCTCCGTGGCCTGCTCGAGATCGAGCGGCAAGGCGCGCTGGCCGAAATGGAACGCCGCCGGCAGGTTCTGGCCGAACTGCGGGCCGGGTCGCGGCCCGAGGAGATCGACCAGGCGCGGGCGATCGTGGCCGGCTTCGAGGCCCGCGTCGCCTACGCTCGTAGCCGGCTCGCCCGGCTTGGCCGGCTCGCGGAGCGGGGCACCAGCACCGTCGACGAACTGCAGGACGCCCAGACGGAACTGCAGGCCACCGAGGCCCAGCTCGCGGGCGCCAAGGCCGCGCTCGCCCTCGCCGAGGCCGGGCCCCGTCAGGAGCAGGTTGCCCAGGCGGCCGCCTCAGCGGCGGTCCAGGAGGCCGAGGTCGAGCGGATCGACGACCAGCTCGCCAAGCACACGATCCGAGCGCCCTTCGCGGGCTGGGTGGTCGAGCGGTTCACCGAGAAGGGACAGTGGGTCGCGCGGGGCGGGCTGCTGGCCCGGATCGCCGAACTGGACAAGGTGAAGATCGAGGCTCAGATCCCCGAGCTTTCGGTTCGGTTCCTGAAGCCCGGCGCCGAGGTCCGGCTCGAGTTCGACGCGGCGCCCGACCAGACCTGGGTGGGCACGGTGGCCCGCGTCGTGCCCCAGGCCGACCTGCTGAGCCGGAGTTTTCCCGTCGAAGTGACCCTGGAAAACCGCGTGCTCGACGGCGAGCCGATCCTCAAGGGCGGCATGCTCGCCCGCGTCTGGCTGCCCGTCGGCAAGACCGGCTCGGCCACGGTGGTGCCCAAAGACGCGGTCGTGCTCGGCGTGGCGCGGCCGTTCGTCTACGTCATCGATGGGCCACCGTCGGCCGGGGCGGGTACGGGCACCGTCCGGCCCGTGGAGGTTTCCCTCGGGGCCGCCGTGGAGGGGCACGTCGAGGTCCGAGGGGGCGTCGAGGACGGCCAGCTCGTCGTGATTCGTGGCAACGAGCGACTCAGGCCGGGCATGGCGGCGGCCTTCGCCCCGCCAGCTCCGTGACGCATCGTCCCCAGGCATCGGCCGCGAAAGAGCCCCATGAATCTCGTCGCCATCGCGGTCGAAAAACCGGTCAAGGCGGCCGTGGGCGTGCTGCTCGTGTCGCTGTTCGGCATGATCGCGCTCGTCACGATGCCGGTCCAGCTGACGCCCGAGGTGCAGACGCCCACGATCACGGTCGAGTCTCGCTGGCGGGGGGCGAGCCCGCAGGAGATCGAGCAGGAGCTGGTTCAGCCGCTGGAAGAGCAGCTCCGCAGCGTCGAGGGGCTCGTCAAGCTCTCCAGCGAATCCAGCGACTCGGTCGGGACGGTCGAACTCGAGTTCGCCGTCGGGATCGACATGTCGCAGGCGCTGGTCAAGGTCAACACCCGGGTGCAGCAGGTCCGCGATTGGCCGATCGACGCCGACCGGCCGGTCATCCGCACCGCCAGCGCCAACGACCGGCCGGTGGCGTGGCTGATCCTCGGCCAGGCGGCCCCCGACCCGAAGGCGGTGGCGGAGGCCCGCGCCGCCCACCCCGCGCTCGCGGCCGCGCTCGACCGGGTGCTCACCGCGCGGACGCCCGACCTGGCGCTGTTTCGCCTCCGCAAGCTCGCCGCCGCCCACCCTGAGCTCGCCGGCCTCGTGCCCCCGGAGATCGACGTCGAGGCCGTGCGCACCATGGCCGAGGACGAGATCGAAAGCCGGCTCGAGCGGGTCGACGGGGTGTCGAACGCGGATCTCGTCGGTGGCCGCGAGGACGAGCTGCAGGTGATCGTCGACCCGCAGCTGCTCGCCGCCCGAAACCTCACGATCGAAGACCTGCGGCTGGCGCTGGCCAATCAGAACCAGGACACCTCCGGCGGCGACCTGTGGGAGGGCAAACGGCGGTACGTGATCCGCACGCTGGGCCAGTTTCGCTCCCCGGAGCAGGTCGAGGGCGTGATCATCACGCGGCGGGACGGCAAGCCGGTCTACGTCCGGGACGTGGCGGTCGCCCGCCTCGGCACCAAGAAGCCCGACGGGATCGTGCGCCGCTTCGGGGCGCGGAACATCGCCGTCAAGGTCACCCGCGAGTCCGGGGCGAACGTGCTGGA
>JBILOA010000322.1:0-3431 GCA_044374735.1 Pirellulales bacterium
CAGCACGCTCGTGCGATCGAGCAGCGTCGCGCCCTCCTCCTGCTCGCCCGCCAGGCCGCGGAGAAAGTCACCGAAGGCCTTGATGATCTCCGCCTCGACCAGCGCGAGCTGCGCGAGCTTCTCGGCATCCATCCCGTGGTGCGAGAGCGAGTGGTAGCCCTCGTCCACGCCCTCGACCGGCACGACACCGCCGCCGCCGCCCAGATGGAGCGTCACGAACCGCGTCGAATCGGTCGCCAGGGCCAGGCGGACCATGTCGCTCATCAGCCGCTGGCGGGCCACCACGTCGTTGGGATTGCCGACGTCGGTCGGCTTGGCGACCGGCACCACCGGCTTCGGGCGATCGGCCCAGGCCTCGGCCTCGACCAGCCGCTTCTCCAGATCGCGAACGCTCGTCAGGTAGGCATCGAGCCGGCCACGGTCGCCGGCCCCCAGCGACCGCTCGAGCGAACGGGCGTCGTCGGCGACGAGATCCATGATGCTCTGGCCCTCGCGGGCCCGCGCCACCTGCCGCTTCCGCTCGGCTGGGCTGTCGGCCA
Source organism: Pirellulales bacterium (assembly GCA_044374735.1). Taxonomy (GTDB): domain Bacteria; phylum Planctomycetota; class Planctomycetia; order Pirellulales; family UBA1268; genus QWPN01. The sequence goes on from JBILOA010000322.1 coordinate 540, forward strand.
CGAACAGCCGCGTGAACAGCTTGGCCGGCGAGGTCTCGGCCGGGATCATCGAGCCGTTCTCGGTGTACGACGGGCTGTTGGCCCCGCCCAAGCCGAGGACGAGCGAGGGGAAACGGGTCTGGTGCCCGAAGTGCCGGGCCAGCAGCTGGTCGAGCGACTCGGTGTTTTTCGTCTGCGCCGAGCCCGACATCGGCGCCGCGGTGAGCAGGCTCGCCTCGGCCCGGTGGCCCCCCGACACGCCCGGATGCGACGCACCGGAGACGAGCGTGAGCCGGTCGCGGAGGTCGGCGAGCGGTTCGAGGTAGCGGGACGGCTTCCAGTCGCGGCCGCTCTCGGCGGGAAAGAGGTTCTCGCCGAGCAGGCCGAGGCTGAGCGTGAGCGCCACGAACCGACGGGGCGGAGCCGGGTCGGCCGCGGCGAAGCTGGGGCTCATGGCCGTGAGCCAGGGCACCGCCAACGACACACCGGCCCCCTTCAGGACCGTGCGGCGGGAAAGGGCCCGGCGGGTGTCGACGTGGAAGCGGGGCGTCATCAGGGGCTCGCGGCGGCCTGGCAGCGGTGGCGGACGATCCACCAATGATAGCCCGCTGGCGGAGCGCGTGAACGTCCAAGTTTGCGCGGGCGGAGTGGCGGGCGGGGGGTTGGCGGCCCGCAGTCCCCGGGCTTGCGCCCGGGGCTTTCATGTGCGGGACATACAAGCCCCCGGCGCGAGCCGGGGGACGGCGCGTGCCGTACCGTCCCGCGTTGCCATGGCAATCGGTGCCGCGGTCGTGAGCGCGAGTGGCGCGGGTTGGCGGACGGGGCGGGCGGCGTGGGCGAGTGCCGTGGTTGGTGGTGTGGTGGGCGACCCACAGTTCCCGGGCTTGCGCCCGGGGCTTTCTTGTGGGTTGCCAAATGGTGTACAAATGTATATCTTCTGGGAATGCGGTGCCGCACGGATTTCACGCCCGATCCCCTCGGGATCTTTTTCACCTGGACCACGTACGGCTCCTGGTTACCGGGGGATGCCCGTGGCTGGACGGACAAGGCCGGAGCGATCAGAACCCCGAATCATCGCCTGGTCACCCGCGCCAGGGCCTGCTTGCACGGCAATCCGGTCAGGCTCTCGCAATGTCAGCGAGAGCATGTGGAGGACATCATTCGCCGGCACTGCGCTGTGCGAGGCTGGCCCCTTCACGCCGTCGCATGCCGAAGCCAGCACGTGCACGTCGTACTCACGGCGAGCACGGCCTCGCCAGCCCACGTCTGTCAGCAACTGAAGGCCTGGGCCGCGCGGAGCCTGCACGACCGCGACACAATGGCCACACGCGTTTGGTCACGCGGGTATAGCGGCCGCAGGCTGTACGACGCCCGTGGCCTGACCGCCGTTGTTCAATACGTCATCGAGTGCCAAGATCGGCCGCATTGATCGTGAAACACCACGGGGGCAGGTTGGTGGTGTGGGGGCGAGTGGTGGGGGCGAGTGGTTGGCGACCCGCAGTCCCCGGGCTTGCGCCCGGGGCTTTCATGTGGGGGTCATACAAGCCCCCGGCGCGAGCCGGGGGACGGCGCGTGCCGTACCGTCCCGCGTGGCCATGGCAATCGGCGCCGCGGTGGTGAGCGCGGGTGGTGTGGGCGCCGTGGTTGGTGGGGTGGTTGGTGGTTTGGCGGGCGACCCGCAGTCCCCGGGCTTGCGCCCGGGGCTTTCATGTGCGGGTGATGGATGGTTACTTGCTCGTGAACGTGGGGCTCGTGATCACTTCGTGGAGGATCGTGCGCACGCCGTGGTCGTGCTTGGCCGCGGCCTTGGCGATCGCGGCCACGGCCTCGCGGTCGGCGTAGGAGAGCTCGGCGCCCGTGCCGTAGACGAGCAGGTGGCCGGCGAGGCTCTTGGCGAGCCGATCGGGCTCGGCCGCCACGAGCGCCCGAAACTCGGCAAAGTCCGCGAAGGGGCGGCCGTCGGGAAGCGTGTCGGAAGCATCCACCTTCGGCCCGCCCTTCCGCTTGCCCTTGTCGAAGGCGAGGTAGCGGTCGCGCCACTGGCCGGCCGGGTCGAAGTTCTCGAGCGCGAACCCCGGCGGGTCGATCGTCTTGTGGCACGAGGCACACGACGCGTCGGACCGGTGCTTGGCCAGCTGCTCGCGGATCGTCGTCGTGCCGCGGATGTCCGGCTCGATCGCCGGCACGCCGCCCGGCGGCGGGCGGATCTCGTCGCCCAGGATCCGCTCCCCGATCCAGGCGCCGCGGACGATCGGCGAGGTGTTGTTGCCGTTGGCCGTCACCTTGAGGATCGCGCCCTGCGCGAAGAGGCCGCCACGGTGGCTGGCCGGGCTGAGCGTCACCCGCTGGAGATCGTCACCGGTCACGTCGGGCACGTCGTAAAACCGGGCCAGCCGGCTGTCGAGCCAGGTGGTGTCGGCGGCCACCAGCCAGGCGACGGGGCGGTCGTCCCGGATCGCCTCGGCCAGCGCGGCCCGCGTCTCGGCGAGCATCCCGGCCTGCACGATCGCGTCGAACTCGGGGTAGAGCTTGCGGTCGGGCTCGGTGAAGTCGATCTGGTCGAGGTCGAGCCATTCCGCGGCGAAGTCCGCGACGAACCGCCGCGTGCCGTCGCCGGCGAGCAGGCGGTCGGCCTCGCGGCGGAGCACGGCCGGGTCGCGGAGTTTTCCTTGGTCAGCAAGCCTGGACAGTGATTCGTCTGGGGGGCCGCCCGTGAGGAAATAGGAGAGCCGGCAGGCGAGGGCGTGGTCGTCGAGCGGGCCGGGCGCTTCGGCGAGATACAGAAACCGCGATGAGCAGAGGATGGCGCGGTACCCGGCCCGCACCGCGTCGGCGAACGGCATCTTCTCCGCGAGCAGGTCGTGGACGAGCGTGACGTAGCCCGCGACCACGTCGTCGGCGACCGGCCGGCGG
>JBILOA010000506.1:0-2551 GCA_044374735.1 Pirellulales bacterium
CATCAGCCGCACCTGCCAGGGCGGCTGGCCGAACCCGAGCATCCGCTCGAGCATGTTGGCCACGAAATCGTGTAGCCGCTCAGCGGCTGGCTTGCCTGGCGGCCACTCGGGCAGGGGCACCTGCCGCAAGCGCTCCTCGTGGGCATGCTTGACGCTTTCGATGTAGAGCCGCTTCTTGTCGCCGAAGTAGTAGTTGACGGCCGCGAGATTCACGCCGGCCGCGAGGCAGATATCGCGGACGGTGGCGGCCTCGTAACCCTTCTCGGCAAACTCCTTTCCGGCCGCGAGCAGAATGCGATCCTTGGCCTCCCCTTGAGGACCTTTCAGCACGTGCTTTTCTTCAACCTGCTGAATCATGAAGAACTCCGCCATACACCCGTTTCAAACATGCGTTTCAATCGATTGTATACACGGGGAACCGCACCGTCACGGTCGTTTTAACCAGCGGAAAACCCCGTAGCTTGCCGCCCCCAGCGACGACCCTCGCCCGCCAGCCGACGGGCGGGGGCCGGAGAGTCCGTCTGGGCCACTCCCTGGCGGGCTGCCGCCCGTCATCCCGCCGCTCGGGCCGCGGCCTTTCGTGACAGAACCTACCCCGACAGTTGCTCGCGGTAGCGGTCGAGAAAGTGGTTGGCCACTTCGGCGTTGAGCGTGCCCCAGGCTTCGTCGAGGAGCGTGCCGGAGAGGAGGCCGCCGGCGGCCTGAGACGCGACGGACCCAAGCAGGTCGGTCAGCCGCGTGACCGGATCCCGGCCCACCAGCCGCTCGGTGTCGACGTGCATGAACTCGTTGGCCACCAACGACATCGTGGGCAGCTTGGGCACTGGATCCCGGCCGTTGACGTAGCGGAACACCTTGCCGGCGAACTCCTTGTTGAAGGCGTCGCAGGCCGCCCGGTTGCCGATCATCGGGGCCCCGAACGTGCAGACCTCGTGCACTGGGATGAACCTGCGCTTGAGCAGCCACGCGGCGTAGAGCGCGAGCGCGCCGCCAAGACTGTGCCCCGTCAGCCAGACCGGCCGGTCGCGTCGCTTCACCTCGGCCTCGACGGCCGAGGCCAGCGGCGGCCAGATGTCGGCGATCGCGTCGGCAAAGCCCTTGTGAAACCGGGCCCCCACGCCGGCCGCCGAGAGGTCGTGGCCGAGCCGCCCTTCGGGCACGACCAGCAGGTTCATGGCGTCGGTGAGCAGAATGTCCTTGAGTCCGTCGATCGTGGTCGGCGATTCCGTGCCCCGAAAGGCCAGCACGATGGCGTCGTCGTCGGTGGCCAGCCAGGCCTGCGTGTTGCCCTCGCTGAACAGCCGGGCATCGAGGCCGAGCAACGCCTTGAACTGCGCCGTGCCCGCGGCGGCAGGCAGGTAGGCGAGCGCGGCCGCCTCACAGAGAAACCGGGCGTTGCCGAGGCTGCCGGGCTCGTCTTCGACGAGTTGGACTCCACCACCCGGCCCGGGGCCGCGTTCAGTTGACATATCGGCGCTCGCCCGTGTCACCAGCGGCGTTCTTCCACTGCCGGAGGATGGTGGTGGGAATCCCGTTACCCGAGACGTCGATCTGCGAGAGCTTCCGGGGCGGGGCGTCGAGAAACCGCCGCAGCCCCTCGGGGGTGACCTTCGTGCGGGCGATCCGCAGGGTCTCGAGGGCCGGCAGTCGCGCCAGCGTGGCCAGCCCCGCATCGGTGACGGCCGAATCGTTGAGTGTGAGTTCCCGCAACTGCGGCAGCCCGACCAGCAGTTCGAGCGTCTCGTCGGTCACGTCGGGATTGCCCATCTCCAGGATCGCGACGTCGGGCTTGTCGGCGAGGATCGCGTAGCCGGCGCGATCCCAGCCCGTGAGATTGAGGGCCCGTTCGCCGGCGATCACCCGCTCTCGCTCGCCCAGGCCGACGATCCGCAGATAGACGTGCTGATAGGCGAAGGGCAAGGCCCCCACGACCAGCCCGCCGCCGAGCAGGGCCAGCGGCACGAGCAACTGCCGCGCCTGTCGGCGGCCGAGCAGCACGGCCAGCCCGCGGCCGAGCCCCCACAGCAGGCCGACCGTGGCCGCCAGCAGCCCGGCGAGAATCAACACCACGCCGATCTGCTCGCTCATCGTCGACTCATCCGTGGGTCGGAAACCATCCCTGAATGGATCAGCATATCGGACACATGAGCACCTTGCGCAGAGCCGCGGCTCGGGGCTGCGCTGGCCGCCAAGGCCGGCTCGATTGGCATGGGCAGCCCCTCGCAATCAACCGTCGAAGAAGCCGGCGATTGGCCCGGCAGGCGTGCCGCCAGCCTTCAGACGTCGAGCACCGCCTCGGCGGCCCGGCGGCCGCTGACGAACGCGCCGTTGATCGAGGCCGAGCTGCAGTGGTCGCCGCACACGAAGAGCCCAGCGGCCAGCCGCGATGAGATCGGCCGCAACCGCCGGGCGGCGGGCGACTCGTCGGGCAGGGCATGCACGACCGACACGATCGCCAGCGGCCGCCAGCGGCGGGCGTCCGCGCCGAACCAGACGGCAGCCTGCTCACGGATGGCCGCGGCAAGCTGCTCGTCAGAGCCTGCAAAACCCT
>JBILOA010000323.1:0-3417 GCA_044374735.1 Pirellulales bacterium
GCCGGGGCCTTCCGGGCCACGCCACGGCAGGCCGACTTGATGATCGTGGCGGGCACGGTCACCTACAAGATGGCCAGCCGGGTGCGCCGGCTTTACAACCTGATGCCCGACCCGAAGTACGTGATCGCCATGGGCGCGTGCACGACCGGCGGCGGCCCGTACTTCAAGTGGGGCTACCACGTCGTCAAGGGCGTCGACCTGGTCGTGCCGGTCGATGTGTACGTGCCCGGCTGCCCGCCCCGCCCGGAGAGCCTGCTCGAGGGGCTGATGCGGATCCAGGACAAGATCCAGGGCCAGCGGATCGCCAAGCGGAAGGACGGCGTCGGCAAGATCGACGACGAACTCCCCGTGCCGCACCACTCCGGCTACGTCGCCCCGGCCGTCGCCCACGACGAACTCGTCTTCGACCACCAGAAACTCACCGGTTGATCGCCTGCTCGAGCACCGAGCAACCCGCCCCGAACCCCGCCCCGCCCTTCCCGAAAGGTCCCGTGTCGATGAGCCCCGCCAAGGATCGGATCGTGATCAAGGATCTCCACGTCAGCGTGGGCGGCCAGGAGATTCTCCGGGGCGTCGACCTTGAGATCGGCCGCGGCGAAACGCACGCGCTGATGGGCCCCAACGGGTCCGGGAAGAGCACGCTCGGCTACGCGATCATGGGCCATCCCGGCTACGAGGTGACCGCGGGCTCGATCGAGCTGGTGGACTTAACCGGGACGCGGCACGACGTCCTGGCGATGGAGCCCGACGCGCGGGCCCGACTCGGGATCTTCCTGGCCTTCCAGCGGCCGATGGCAATCCCGGGCGTGCGGCTGGCCGAGTTTCTCCGCCATGCGGTGACCAACGTTCGCAACCCCGACCGCAAGGAGGGGGAGGAACTGATGCCGATGAAGGAGTTTCGCGGTGAGCTGAAGGCCAAGATGGCCGAGCTGTCGATCGACCCGGAGTTCGCCCGGCGCTACGTCAACGACGGCTTCTCCGGCGGCGAGATGAAGCGGGCCGAGATCCTCCAGCTGGCGATGCTGCAGCCCCGGTTCGCGATCCTCGACGAGACGGACAGCGGCCTCGACGCCGACGCCGTCCGCTTGGCCAGCGAGAGCATCGCCCGGATCGGCAGCGGCGGCGGCCAGGCCGGCCACCAGATGGGCATCCTGATCATCACCCACCACGAGCAACTCCTCGAGCACAACGTGCCCCTCAAGACGCACGTCATGCTCGGCGGCCGGATCGTGGAATCGGGCGGGCCGGAACTGGCCGCCGAACTCCACAAGAAGGGCTACGAGCGGATCCGCGCCGCGTATCCCGAGGCGGCCGCGGCGGAGCGGGCGATGGAAGACGCCAAGGCCGAGACGGTCTCGGCCTAACGAGCGACCACGACACACGCGCAGAGGACACCGACCATGGCGACCGGACTGGACGACTCGACGACCGCGCTCGGCGAGATCAACAAGTACGACTTCCGCACGGACTCCCCGGCCGTGTTCAAGGCCCGCAAGGGCATCGACGCCGGGATTGTCGCCCAGATCTCCGAGATGAAGCAGGAGCCCGCCTGGATGCGGGATTTCCGCCTCAAATCATTCGAGATCTTCGAGAGCAAGCCGATGCCCGCCTGGGGCGGCCGCCTGGGCATCGACTTCCAGGACATCTACTACTACCTCAAGCCCACCGAGCAGCAGGGCAAGACCTGGGAGGAAGTGCCCGACGCGATCAAACAGACCTTCGACCGGCTCGGCATCCCCGAGGCCGAGCGGAAGTTTCTGGCCGGCGTGAAGGCGCAGTTCGAGAGCGAGGTCGTCTACGGGTCGCTCCAGGAAGACCTCGCCAAGAAGGGCGTGATCTTCACCGACACCGACACCGCCATCCGCGAGCACTCCGACCTCCTGCGGGAATACTTCGGCACGATCATCCCCCCCTCCGACAACAAGTTCGCCGCCCTCAACTCGGCGGTCTGGTCGGGCGGCTCGTTCATCTACGTCCCCAAGGGGGTGAAGATCGAGTTTCCGCTCCAGGCCTACTTCCGGATCAACGCCGAGAACATGGGGCAGTTCGAGCGCACGCTGATCATCGTCGACGAGGGGGCACAGGTGCACTACGTCGAGGGCTGCACGGCCCCGATGTATTCCTCCGAGAGCCTCCACTCCGCCGTCGTCGAGATCGTGGTCAAGAAGCACGGCCGCTGCCGCTACACCACGATCCAAAACTGGGCCAACAACATCTACAACCTCGTCACCAAGCGGGCGATGGCCTACGAGGGCGCCCTGATGGAGTGGATCGACGGCAACCTCGGCAGCCAACTGACGATGAAGTATCCGGCCGTCTACCTGATGGAGCCGGGCGCCCGCGGCGAGATCCTCTCGATCGCCTTCGCCTCGGCCGGCCAGCACCAGGACGCCGGGGCCAAGATCGTGCACGCGGCCCCCAACACGAGCGGCCGGATCGTTTCCAAGAGCATCTCCAAGAACGGCGGCCGGGCCAGCTACCGCGGCCTGGTCAAGGTCGAGCCCGGGGCGAAGAAGAGCAAGTCGAGCGTGGTCTGTGACGCCCTGATCCTCGACGACCGGAGCCGCAGCGACACCTACCCCTACATCGAGATCGAGGAGCAGGATGTCTCGATCGGCCACGAGGCGAGCGTGTCGAAGATCGGCGAGGAACAGCTGTTCTATCTCATGAGCCGCGGCCTCACCGAGGCCGAGGCCAGCGCCATGATCGTGGGCGGATTCATCGAGCCGCTCGTCAAGGAGCTGCCGATGGAATACGCCGTCGAGATGAACAAGCTGATCCAACTGCAGATGGAAGGCTCGGTCGGCTAGCGGCCGATTCAGAGCGACATCCCGCCGAAGCCCCGGAGCGCCCGATGCCCCCCGCCACCGCCACACCTCCTTCCCCCGTGCAGGCGGGATTCGACCGCGCCGGCTTGGACGCGATCCTCGCGGAGCAGGCCGCGGCGGGCTGGGTGGCCGACCGGCGGCGCGAGGCCTTCGCGGCCCTCGAGTCGCTGGGCCTGCCCGACCGCAGAAGTGAGAACTGGATGCGGACGGACCTGCGGATGTTCAAGCCGGCGGCCTGGGGCCTGGCCGCCAAGCCTGCTGCCGAGGCGGTCCCCGAGGGATTGCTCGCTGCGGCGATCACCGCGGGAGAACCCGCCGGCGACTGGTCGTCCGACGAAGGACGCCGCCCGCCTGTGGCCGCGGCCCTCGCGGGCCGATTCGCCTCGCTCGACGGGCACGTCGTGCGCAACGAACTCTCCCCGGCCCTCGCCGCGCGGGGCGTGCGGTTCGGGTCGGCCGACGCCGTGCTCGCCGACCTCGAGGCGGAGCTCAAGCCGCACTGGTTCTCGGTGATCGACGCCCGCAGCGACTGGTTCGCCGCCCTCCACGCGGCCTTTCACCGGGCCAGCGCCGTCCTCTACGTGCCCCC
>JBILOA010000324.1:0-3411 GCA_044374735.1 Pirellulales bacterium
CGGCTGCTTCACGAGAGTGGCTGCCGGGTGGCGCTCGAGACCGGCGGGAGCGGGGGCCGCATCGAGGACGTCGCCCCCGCCCTGCCCTTCGTCGATCTCTACGTCCCGAGCCTCGACGAGGCGGCCGCCCAGACGGGGGCCCGCGATACCCTGGCCATCATCGATCGGTACCGTGAACTAGGGTGTCGCGGACTCGTGGGCGTCAAAGCCGGCACCCGGGGTGTCGTCCTCAGCCCGGCGACGGGCGAGCGGCTCGAGATTCCCTGCCTGCCGGCACCTGGGGCGGTGGCCGACACCACCGGTGCGGGTGATGCCTTCCTCGCCGGGCTCCTGACGGGTATTGTTCGGGGGATGACGCCACAGGAGGCTGGCCGGCTCGGTGCCGCGACGGCCGCCTGCTGCGTGACGGGCGTGGGGGCGACGGCCGGCCTGCGATCCTTCGAAGCGACAAACGCGTTGGCGTGCGGAGCCTGCTGAGCAGCGAAGATGATCTGGAAGCAGTACGACGATTTCGATGCCTTTGGGGAGACGGTACAGACCGCCGATCTGCGGATGGTCTGTGACTCCGTCCAGAACCGGTCCTGGCGGCTGAAGGCCGGTGGGATCGGCGACGTGTTCCTCCAGATGGCCGACGAGGGGGGCGGCAACCTCTGTCACGGCGCGAACACGCACGCCGGCATCCAGCTGTTCGTGCCGCTTTCGCTCGCCGCAGGCCACATCTGCAACTGCGAGCCGCTCGACGCGGGCTCGCTGCTGGTGATTCCCCCCGGCGCCGACTTCAGCATCCAGGTCAGGCGGCGGGCCCACAGCTGGCTGGCCATCGCCCTGCCGGCCCGCCTCAACGACGTGTGGCCGACGCAGCTGGGCGGGAGCCGGGTGCTGCGGCCGGGTGGCCACGCGGTGGGCAGGCTCGTCGATCTGGCGGATCGGATGCTCGGCTGGGACGCCGCCACCCTGCCGCGCGGGGCGGCCCAGGATGCCGCCGTCGCCGAGCTCGTGGAAGCGGCCGACCAGTGCCTGGTGGAGTTGGCGCCGAAGGCTCCGGCCCCGGGCCGCCCGCGGATCGACCGGGGAGAGATCATCCGGCGGTCGATGGCGGCCCTCGAGACGGAGGCCGTCGACAGGCCTTCGGTCGGGCAGCTGGCCACCGCAGCCGGCGTCACCGAGCGGACGCTCGCCCGCGCGTTCCGCGACACCTTCGGCACGAGTCCGATGCAATACGTGCTGCTGCGGCAGCTGCACGCCGTGCGGCGCGGCCTGCTCGCCGCCCCCGACGACTCGACCGTGTCGGCGATCCTCGTCCGCCACGGGATCTGGGACCACGGTCGGTTTGCCGCCCGCTACCGGCGGCACTTCGGCGAGGCGCCGTCGGCGACGCTGACCCAGGGGTCGTGATGCTCCCGTGGCCCACTCGGAGACCGGGCGGCGGTCAGCCGAACCGATCGGGCGAGAGGATCGCGAGGTCGTGGTCGGGCCCCTCCCCGGCCACCAGTTGGCCCACGATTTTTCCCGTGATCGGCGCGAGGCTCAGGCCCATCATCGCGTGCCCCGTGGCGATCACGAGGTTGTCGTACCGCGCGGTGCGGCCCAGGTACGGCAGGCCGTCGGGTGAGCAGGGCCGCAAGCCCTTCCAGGGCTCGACCCCGGCGAAGTCAGACTCCCGCAGCTCCGGAAAGTAGGCCAACGCCGAGCGGATGATCCCCCGCACCCGGCGCGGATCGACCCGCTCGTCGAGTCCCGCGATCTCCATCGTGCCGCCGATGCGCAGCCGGCTCCCCATCGGGGTCACCGCCAGCCGGGCCTCGGTGCAGATCGAGCACATCCCGGGGAGTTGCGGCGGCTGCTCGAGCGTGAGGCTGTAGCCCTTGCCGGCCTGCATCGGCAACCTCAGGCCGAGCGACTTCACGAGCGCGGGCGACCAGGCCCCGCCGGCCAACACGACGTGGCCGGCCTCGTCGCACGCGGCGGCCGATTCCACCGCCTCGATCCGGCGGCCGCCCACGCGGATCCGCTCGACCTCCGTCTCCCACCGAAACACCACCCCCAGCCGGCGGCAGGCCGCCGCCAGCGCCGCCAGAAACCGCTCCGGCGCGAGATGGGCGTCGAGCGGGAAGCGGACCGCGCCGGCGACCGCCATCGTGATCCCGGGATCGGCCGCCGCCGTCGCGCGGGCGTCGAGCCCCTCGGCCGGCACGCCGAGCTCACAGGCCCGGCCGGCGAATCGCGCCTCTTCCTCGAGGCCATGCTCCGTCCGGCAGAGCATCAGCAGGCCCCGCTTCACCAGCCCGAAGTCGCCGATGCCCAACGTGGCATCGGCGAGCTGTTCATAGCAGCGGCGGCTCGCGAGGTTGAGGTCGCGGAGGAGCGGCTCGGCCCGGGCAACCTGTCTCCGATTTGACGCGCGCCAAAACCTCCAACCCCACTCGAACAGGTCCCGATCGAGCCGCGGCCGGATCCAGAATGGGCTCTCCGGATCGAACATCCACTTGAGCCCCAGCCAGACCATGCCCGGCGCCGCCAGCGGCACGAAGTGGCTCGGCACGATCATCCCGGCGTTGCCGAAGGAGCACCCGTCCCGCCGCTCCGGGCTCCGGTCGATGACCGTGACCCGGTAGCCGCGGGCCGCCAACGCCTGCGCGCAGGCAAGTCCCACCACGCCGGCCCCGACCACCACGACCCGGTCGCGCGACTCGCTCACGGTGGCCCTCGCCTCTTGGCGGAGTCCGGCAGCGACACTGTGAGCCCCGCCCGCACTCGCTCCGGACCGACCACGTAGAGAAACTCCTTGTTGCGCAGGCGGCCGATGCGGCCCACCTTTTCACCGGCTGGATTGTAGATGCCGATCCGGGCACCGACGTAGCGGGGATGGTCGCGTTCGATGACGGTGACCGCTCCGCGGGCCGCCAGCAGCGCCTCGGCGGCCGCGCGGTCGAGGAATCCCTCGTCGTTGAAGGAAAGCACGATCCAGCGGGCGTCGATCACCGCCAGCAGCCGGGCGAAGGCGTCGGCGAACGTCCGCCGGGAGTTGAACTCGCTGCGCCGGGTGCGGCAGTCGGCCCGTTTGCAGGCCGTGCCGTAGACCTCGGGCTTGTCCCAGCGCACGAGCGACTCCCAGACGTGGTAGTTGCCGAGGTACTTGTGCTGGTTGTAGGGCGGATCGAGATACGCGAGGTCCGCCGCGACCGCGCCGGCCGCCTCGACAGCGTCGAGTTCGAGGGCCCGCCCCTTGCCGTGGGCCGCACGGGGCAGGACGTCGGGCACCCGCAACGTGAGCTCGTTGGCGGCCCGCGGCGCCCAGGCCTTGAGGTAGGCCATCTGGACGCCGGTCGTCGAGTCGACGCGGTCGGCCGCCTCCATCAGCGATACGAGCATCACGGCCTCGAGTTCGGGGGGCAGGCCCTTGGCCGCGAT
>JBILOA010000325.1:0-3390 GCA_044374735.1 Pirellulales bacterium
ATCCTCGGGCTCGCGGCTGCGGTGCTCGGGGCCACACGGGTCGATGCCGTCGAGATCGACCACCACGTACATCCGGCGATCGTTGCCAACGCGAAGCGGAACGGTGTCGCCGAGCGGGTCGTCGTGACGACCGACCTGCCCGCCGAGTCGGCTCCCTACGACCTCGTCGTCGCCAACATCGTCGCCCCGGTGCTCGTGGAGCATGCCGCGGCGCTGTGCCGCCGCGTGCGGGCGGATCGCGGATGTCTCGTGCTCTCGGGCCTGCTCGCCGACGAGGTGCCTCGCGTCGCGGATCGCTACGCCGCGGAACTCGGCTTCAAGCCCCTGATCCGGGAACGAGGCGATTGGCGGTGCCTGGTGTTCGTGATCGCCTGACGGACGCCACCACGGGTCAGACGAAGGTCACGTCTTGCACCACGACACCCCGGGTGTTGGTTCCCGAGACGGTGACCGAAAGCACGTTGTTCACGATCCGGATCGGGCAGTCGATCGTCACCTGCTGCCACTGCAGCCCGATCTGCCCCATCCCGCCGTCGAGAAACTGACCGCCCGTCAATGCGCCGGAGTTGCTGGCCCCGTTGCCGCTGGTCGCCCTGGAAATGGCAGCGGCCGCGGGCCCGAAGCACGAGGCCGTGGTCGCCGCCGCCGGTGTCAGCCGCAGGCAGTCGGAGGCGGCGCCGGCGGAAGCCCAGCCGCTGTCGAAGCGGATGCCCGAGACGAGCACGGGGCCGGTGCCGGTCGCGTCACTGACGACGTTGACGGCCAGGGTGTTGTGCTCGATGCGAACCGAGCCATTGACCGTCACTCCCCGCCACTGAAGGCCGATGTCGCCGGTGCCGCCGTCGAGAAACTGGTTGCCCTGCAGCCGGCCGCTGTTCGAGGCTGCGTTGACCGTCGCCTGGCGAGCGGCGGCCGTCGCCGACGCGCCGACGCGGCTGGGCGGGAGCATGATCCCCCGAACGACCGTGGCTCCCGTCCGCACCCCGGGCCTGGCGACGGCTGCGGCAGCAACGGGACGAGAGGCCGGGCCGGTGGGCGGAAGGCTGCCCGGGAACGTGATCCTGTTGAGGGTGATCGGGCCGGCCTGCGCTCCGGCGGCGGTGCCGGCTGTGCCGGTGTTGCTCACCTGGAGCACGTTGTTGACGATCACGAACCCGGAGGCGTCGCGGGTGAGCGACCGCCACTGCAACGAGGTCGCCCCGGCCGGGCCGCTGAGAAACTGCCTGCCGTTGAGGTTGGCGGTGTTCGAGGTCCGGTTGAACATCGAGTCTGGCACGAAGGGGGGCGGGCCGGCCGACCCCGACGAGTTGACCGTGAGCGCCTGCAGCGTCACGGGCCGGAGCCGGGGATCGCCGGCCGGGGCCGTGCCCGACCCGAAGGTGACGTTCTGCACGGAGACACCCGCCAACGCGGACCCCGTGGGATTGATCGAGAGGGAGTTGTGAACCACCTGCACGTCACCCCGGACGGTGACGTTCGACCACTGCAGCCCGATGTCACCGAGTCCACCGTCGGCGAACTGGCTTTCCGACACCAGGCCGCTGTTCGTGGCCGAGTTGGTCGATCCGCCCGCGCCGGCGGGGTTCGTCGGGGAGGGCACAGGCGGGGTGATGGGCGTGCCCGGCGTGGTGATCAGGGGCGTCGAGGGCAGGAGGCCACCGGGGCCGACCACGGCCGGCGCCACCGGCGGTGGCGAGGTCGCGAAGGACACTCCCGCGACGGAGATCTGACCCTGGCCGTGGTTTTCGGGCTGGATGCTCACCTCGTTGTAAGTCGCCTCCACGTTGCCGGTGACGCGGACGTTCTGCCACTGGAAGCCGATGTCACCGAATCCGCCGTCGGCGAACTGGCTGCCCTCGATCCTGCCGCTGTTGGTCGCGCTCGTGCCGCCGCCGGCGGGCGCACCGGAACCGGCCGTCGAAGTCGCGCCGGTGAGCGGGATCGCCGGGGCCGGACCGGCGGGCGGCGCGGTCGAAGCCAGCGTGATCGGCTGACCGAACTGGCGCGGCCCGGTCGTGATCGCGCTGACGTGATCGACTTCGGGTTGGATCTCCAGGCCGCTGTGCAGCGTGGCCACCCGGCCGCCGACCGTCACGTTGGACCACTGGAAGCCGATGTCACCAAATCCACCGTCGGCCACCTGGCTGGAGACGATCGCGCCGGTGTTCGTGGGGCTGACGGGCGTGAAGAAGTTCAGGTGGCTGGTGGTCGTCTGCCGGGGCGGCTTGGAAAGCGTGATTTTCGCGGGGCCGATGATCGACGCGATCACGGTGTTGGCCGGGATGCCGCGGCCGGTGACGAGCATGCCGGGAAAGAGCATGCTCGTGGCCGGGGCGGACGTGCGGGGAGGCTTCGTGAGCATGACCACGCGGGCGTTGGCGGTCAGGCGGCCCACGAGCGTGGGGGGGCCGATGTTCGGCGAGCTGGTGGTCGGCTGGATCAGGAGCCGCTCCGCCCTGACGTCGAGCGAGCCACCCACCGTCACGCCGCGCAGCTGCAGCCCCGTGTCGCCGAAGCCGCCGTCGGCGAACTGGCTGTCGCGGATCGTACGGGCGTTGACGGGCATCGCCTGAGCCGGCGACGCGAACGGAATCACGGAAGGCGTGACCGGCACGTCCGGGGAGCCGATCGTGTTTCGTGACACGATCGACAGGCCGCCGCCCACGTGCAGCCCGCTGGCCTGAATGCCCAGCGGCCCGAAGCCGCCGTCGTTGAACTGGCTGGAGATGATGGAGCCGGAGTTGGTGACCACGCCGGGCGAGCCGGATGGCACCTTCAGCGGCAGCGCGTTCGCGCCGCCCGCGGGCACGGGCTGCGTGCCTCCGGCGGCCGGCCTGCCGATGCCCTCGTCATACAGATCGACCCGCAAAGCCCCGCTGAGCGTGGTGTCTTGCAGCTGCAGGCCGAGCGTGGTGAAGCCACCGACGTTCACCTGGCTGCCGCTGATCAGGCCCGTGTTCACCGCCGCCGAGGGGTATCCGTAGTCGGTGGGCGGTGCGGGCGGCGAGCCGCTGTTGTTCGGGGCCGTGAGCTGCAGCGACGCGCCTCCACCGGCCGTGACCTCCGTGAACTGCGTGCCCAGCAGCGAATAGCCATAGGGCTGAAACTGGCTGGCGACGATCGATCCCGTGTTGGGATTGACCGGAGCGGCGGCCAGGGCCAGTCGCGGCTCGAGCGGCTCCGGTCGCGCGAGCCGGTGGGCTTTGCGGCGGGCGGGGCGACGGGAATCCGATCGGCTCGACATGCGATCCTCTCGCCGAACCGCGGCGGCCGGAGTGGTGAGTGACAGGGCGAGGCTACGCCCCGCGACCCTTGAAGGATACGTTCGCCGCCACCCCGCTCGCAAGGATTGGGTGGGCGAGCAACCCCTGCCGGTGACCTGCCCCGACG
>JBILOA010000326.1:0-3379 GCA_044374735.1 Pirellulales bacterium
GTCGACGTCGTGGAGGCGATGGATCCAGGTGAAGGCCCGGGTGCCGAGGTTGTCGTAGACGCCGCCGTCGGTGAACGACTCCCCGGGAAACTCCCCGTCGTTGACGCCCAGATCGTCGGCCGTGACGTGGACCGGGGGAAAGAAGCCGGGAAAGGCCGATGAGGCGCCCACCGCCTTGGCGACGCTCATCGTCGTGCCCGCGATGTGCTGGAAGGGATCGGGATCGGTCGGGCCGTGGCCCCGGCGGAGTACGTGCAGCCCGCGGCGGTTGAAGACCGCGAGGGTGCCGTCGCTGACGTTCGTGGAGAGAATGTGGAAGTTCGGCCGCTCCGGCAGCTCGAGCAGCCGTCGATCGCCGTAGAGAAACCGCCGGTAGTACGACTCCAGGATCGCGTTGGGCGAGAGCGACTCGGTGTCGCTGCCCACGAGCTTGCCCGCCATCCGGATCGGGAAGGTGAGAGGCAGCCGGCGCACGATGTGGTTGCGGAGGTCGAACTGGGTGAACCGAATGACTTCCGCCGCTGCCTCGGCGAAGGCGTCGTCGTCGCCGGTGTAGCGGTCCCAGTTGAGTGCCAGGTGGGCGGCGAGGATGCTGCCCCCCGACACCGCGGCGATGTCGGTGACGTGCGCGAGCGCCCCCGCGTCGCGCAGGTAGCGGATCACGCCGAGGTGGTAGAGCGTGGCGCGGAACCCGCCGCCGGCGAGCGCCAGACCGGTGTTCGACATGAATCGCATGGAGCTCAAACACGCCCTGGCGGGCAGCACGGATGCCGAGGCTTCGGGTAGGCTGGTCGCGAGGTCGGCCGGCCGCCCAAACGCGGGCGGCCCCGCTATCGCATCGTAGTTCGCGGAAACCCCATGCGTCACACGGAACTCCACGAGAGCCGCCGCGGGCGGCCGGCCCATCCGGTCGCAGCGATCATGCGGATTGTGGCCGGGCTGGTGGTCGGCGGCGGTGCGGCTCTGGCGGTGGCGGCCGACGTGCACGTGGGGCCGGGCGGCGACGATGCTGCCGATGGGAGCGCCGCTCGGCCGGTCCGGACGCTGCGGCGGGCCCTCGACCGGCTGCAGGAAATCCGAGCGAACGAACCGGGCCGAACCGGGGCCTTCGTGGTGGAGGTGGCCGACGGCAGGCACGGGCTCGCCGAGACGGTGCGCATCGGTCCCGAAGACTCCGGAACGGAGGCCGCCCCGACGGTGGTCCGGGCCGCCGCGGGAGCCCGGCCGCTCCTGAGCGGCGGCCGGATGATCGCCGGCTGGAAGGTCGAGGCGGGTGCGGGGGGGCCGCGTTGGACGGTGCACCTGCCCGAGGTGGCCGCCGGCACGTGGAACTTCGCGCAGCTGTTCGTGGCGGGGCAGCGGCGGTTCCGGCCCGTCGTGCCAGCCGAGGGCTGGTATACGATCGCGGCGACGGTCCCACCGTCCGAGGCGTCCGCCACCAAGGGCCACGACCGGTTCGGCTTCGTGGCGGGGCAGCTCAAGCCCGAGTGGGCGAACCTCGCCGACGTGGAGGTGGTGGGCGTCCACCGCTGGACGATGTCTCGGATTCCGATCGGCTCGCTCGGGCCGCTGGCGAGCGTGGCTGGCGGCGAGGCGGCCGCCCCGGACGCCGCCGGGCTGGCGCTGGTCACGCTGGCCGGCCACACCCGCGGGCTCACCGCCTGGTGCTCGTTCCCGAAGGGCAACCGGTTCCGGGCGGAAAACGTGCGCGAGGCGCTCGGCAGCCCCGGGTCGTGGTATCTCGACCGCCCCTCGGGCACGCTCACCTACTGCCCGCTCCCGGGCGAGTCGCCCGAGAAGACCGACGTCGTCGCGCCGCGGCTCGAGACGCTGCTCGAGGTCTTGGGTGACCGGGCCAGCGGCCGCTTGGTGGAGCATGTGAGCTTCGAGGGGCTGGCGTTCGTTCACGGCAACTGGACGCTGCCACCGGGCGGGCAGTCGTATCCACAGGCGGAGGTCAACGTGGGTGCGGCCGTCGCGCTCGAAGGAGCCCGGCGGATCGCGTTTCGCGATGTGGCGGTGATGCAGGTGGGTCGCTACGCGATGGGTCTCGGGAGCGGCTGCCGCGACTGCTCGCTCGAGCGGTGCGAACTGGTCGATCTCGGCGGCGGGGGCGTGCTCGTGGGCACGACCGGCGGCGGGAAATCGTGGGCGATCCCGGGGCGGGAGGGAGGCGACGACGTGACGGGCAACACGATTCGCGACTGCTCGATTCTCCACGGCGGCCGGCTGCACCCGGCGGCGGTCGGGGTCTGGATCGGCCACGCCTCGCACACCACGGTCGAGCACTGCGAGATCGCCGACCTGACCTACACCGGCGTGTCGGTGGGCTGGAGCTGGGGCTACGCCCCGACCCGCGCCCACCACAACCGGATCCTCCGCAACCACATCCACCACATCGGCCACGGCGTGCTCTCCGACATGGGGGGCGTGTACACGCTGGGCGTGTCACCCGGCACGGTGGTGGAGGGCAACCTGATCCACGACATCACCAGCCACGACTACGGCGGCTGGGGCCTCTACACCGACGAGGGCTCCACCGGGATCGTGATGCGAAATAACCTCGTCTTCCGGACGACGTCGGGCGGATTTCACCAGCACTACGGCCGCGACAACGTGATCGAAAACAATGTCTTCGCGACCGCCCGCGACTGGCAGTTGCAGCGGTCCAGGGTGGAGGAGCACACGAGCTTCATGTTTCGGCGGAACATCGTCTGGTGGAACTCGCAGGCGCCGCTCGTCCGCGGCGACTGGACCAAGGGGCTTGCGACCGACCACAACTGCTACTGGAACGCGGCCGGGCCGGTGCGGTTCCCGGGGCAGGTGAAGCTCGCCGACCGGCAGGCCGCCGGGCAGGACGAGGGCTCGATCGAGGCCGACCCCCGCTTCGTCGATCCCGCTGCGTGCGACTTCACGCTCGCCGCCGACTCGCCCGTCCGCGGGCTCGGCTTCACCGCCCTCGATCCGTCGGCGGCGGGCCGCCGCACCCGGCGGCGGCTCACCGCCGAACTGCCGCCCGTACCGACGAACTGGCCCGAGGCCCGCTCGGCCGTGGGGCTGAAGTGAGTCCCGCGTGATCAAGTACATCGGCTCCAAGCGGATGCTCCTGCCGGTGATCACGGAACTCGTCGGCAGCCTGCCGGGCGTGGCGACCGTCCTCGACCCCTTCTCGGGCACGGCCCGCGTGGGCCATGCGCTCAAGCGACTCGGCTACCGGGTGGTGGCCAACGATCACAACGCCTACGCGGCCACCCTCGCCCGGTGCTACGTGGAGGCCGACCGCGACGACGTGCTCGCCGACGCCGAGCGTCTCGTCGCCGAGTTCAACCGGCTGCCCGGCCGGCCGGGCTGGTTCACCGAGACCTACTCGATCCGGAGC
>JBILOA010000328.1:0-3374 GCA_044374735.1 Pirellulales bacterium
CGGCCGCGCCCGCCGCGGGCACGCTCGAAGCGTGGGTGCGGCCGGAGGCGGGGCAGGGCATTGTGCTCCGCTGGGGCATCTGGCGGCTGCCGGCGGCGGCGCTGCGAGCGGATGCGTGGCAGCATGTCGCGGTGGTCTCCCGTAAGGGACGGCTCGACGCCTGGATCGATGGGAAGCTGGTCACGCTCGACGCTGCCAGGGGTGACGCCGATCCAGCGGCCGACCGTCTGATCATCGGCGGCGAGCGGACGGCTGCCGGCTGGGCCGATGGGTTTCGGGGAGCGATCGCCGGCGTGCGGGTTCACTCCGAGCCGCTCACCGAGGCGGACGTGAACGCCAACGCCGACGCGCGTTGGCCCGCGGCTCAGCCGCCGGCGGCGACGCCCACGCCCGCCGGGGTGGTGCTCGACCTCGATGCGGCCGATCTGGCCGCCGGCCCGGTGACGGCTTGGACGAACCGCGGCACGGCCAAGGGGGGCTTCGGGCCCGCGACAGAGCGACCGCTGTGGCGGCCGCTGGTGCGGGAGGTGGAGGGCGTGCGGGGCGTTGACTTTTCCGGCCGCAAGGGCCTCGTCTCGTCGTTCGCTCTGCCCGCGGCGTTGCAGGGAGCCGGCTCGTTCACCATCGCGGTGCAGGCCCGCTACGACGACACCCGTGGCCTGGAGCGTGATCAGACGATGCTTTCGTGGGGTCGCCGGCCCGGCGAGCGGGTCGAGCTCTGCTGGGGCAGCGATCCGAAGCGGGGTGCGTTCCAGGCGGCGGCCCTGACGCTCGGCTATGCCGGGCCCGTGACGGAGACGGATCGCTTTAAGCACAACGCCCCGCTCCCCGGCGGCTGGCGGCACATCGCGTGCGTGTTCGACGGCCCGGCCAAGCGGCTCAGGTTGTATGTCGACGGCAAGCGCAGCCAGGAGGCGGAACTTGCGCTAACGCTCAAGCCGGGCGAGCGGATTTGCCTCGGGGGCGTGCGCACCGGCCGGCTGCCCGATTCGCCGTTCAGCGGCCTGATCGCCAAGCTCGCGATCGCGGCCGCCCCGCTCGACGATGACGCGATCGCCAAGCTCGCCGCGGGCGGCGCGGCCGCTCCCGCGAGTGGCCCCTGGCTCGTGCAGCTCGACGCCAGCGGGCTGGCCGCGGGGCCGCTCGACGCCTGGGAGAATGCCGGCAGCCTCGGTGGCTCGTTCGAGCCCGAGGAGGAGCAGCCCGCGGCGGCGGTGGCCGGCGAGGTGGCGGGGCGGGCGGCTGTGACCTTCGACGGGCCGGCCACGCTCGTTTCCGACATTCCGACGCCGGGCGGGCTGACTGGAGACGTGCCCTTCACGGTGGAGATGCTCGTGTTCAACCCGAAGGTGGCTGACATCGAGACGGTGTTCACGCTCGCGCCGGCGGTGGCGATGCCGGGGTTCTTGCACGACTCGAACTCGTGCGGGGCGATGTTCGGGTTTGGTTCAGCGAAGGAAGACGAGCGCACCTACCGGCCGGCGTTCTTCGCGAGCGGCCAGTCATCCCGCCATGTTGGCTGGCGGCCGGGCGGCCCGGCCCCGGTGGCGGGAGCCTGGCAGCACGTGGCCTGCGTGAACTCGGGCGGCTACCGGGGAACGTTCCGCGTGTATGTGAACGGCGCGTTGGTCAACGAGCGGTCGTTCTTTACGCTCGACACGATCGCCGGGCAGCCGATGGTCGTGGGTGCGGGCTGGAACACGGCCCGCGGCGCGGTGAACCGGTTCTCTGGGTCGCTGGCCAGGCTCCGGGTCCACACGGCCGCCCTGCCGCCGGCGGAGATTCGCGACGCTGCCGAGAAGTTAGCCGCTTCGCAATGACCCTTTCAAAAACAGGGCCTTGGAGCCACCACCGTGCCTGAATCTCGCGGAAGCGGGTTCGCAAAACTCCAGGGCATCGCCGGCCAAAACCTCCTTGGCGCATTCGGCAGAGCCGTTAAGATATAGTGATCGGGGCTTGTGGGTGGCAAGAATATTCCTGTCGATTCGGGAAGACGATCGGGGTTGCAGGCCATGCGAACCAATGGTCGAAACGGTACTCGCACGCGCCCTTCACATCGAACCGGGCTGCTGATCGGTCTTGTCACTTGCCTCCTGTCTGCGCCTACCCGCTCCGAAGCTCAGACGACCTGGAATCAAGCGCCCATCACGGCCGCTGATTTCGTGACGACCGGAAGCGGTGCCTTCACGTGGAGCAATACGGCGGCCTGGGTAGACGGCCTGGTTCCCGCTGATGCCGCAGGCAGGACTGTGAGTTTGGATCCACGGTTCACGACCGCCGGCGGCCTGGTTACCGTGAACGATGTGTACACGGTGGGAAGCGTTTCATTCCGGGCTATCGCCGACGCGGCGTCGTCGGGCACAACGGGCTTCACGGGAACTGGAAAGCTGATCTTTGACAACGGGGCGAACCCAGCCACGCTCAGTATGGGACGCACGACAGTTCGAATGCCCTTGCTCCGCGAGGACATCAACCTGGACCTTGAGCTGAAGTCCGATTTGGAAATTCGGTTCGGCAACGGGCGGAGTGGCACCACGTTGGGGCGGA
Source organism: Pirellulales bacterium (assembly GCA_044374735.1). Taxonomy (GTDB): domain Bacteria; phylum Planctomycetota; class Planctomycetia; order Pirellulales; family UBA1268; genus QWPN01. The sequence continues at coordinate 2,548 of JBILOA010000328.1, forward strand.
TCGGAAAGGTTGTCAGTGGAACTGGTAAGCTAACCCTCACGCTTGGGAGTTGGTGGGATGGCGTGAATGCTGGAGGTACCAACAATCGCTTCAAAATCGGAAACGGGGGCGTTAACAACCCGAACACCTATTCAGGTGGTACCGAAATCCGATCCAGCAATGCGACCACGTATGGAACTGGCGGGGGAGGGAGCACGGTCGCACTGATTGTCGACGCGATGTCCACGGCTGCATTCGGTACCGGCGACGTGGTTCTGAGCTCGGCGGGGCTGTCGGGGACGGCGGGCAACACGGCCGTCTCAACGCTTTCGGACACATCCGGCGGACTCCAACTGATCCTCTCTGCGGCAAATGTGTTCGGCTCCACGGCCAAGCTCACCCAAAGCGGCAGCGGTGCCGGCTTGGTTCTTCTCGAGGCGACGCAGCAGACCATTGCTGGACTGGAGACGCTCGGCACGACGACGGAACAGGGCCGAAAGCGGATCAGCTCACTGGCCGGAGCTGCGCTCACGCTCAACACTCAGGCTGGGCAGTCCTACAGCTACGGCGGAATCATCGTCGGCCCCACGACGCTGACCGTTGGGGGATCTGGCACGCAGGTCCTAGCCAACGTCAACACGTACACGGGCGCGACCACCGTGTCTTCGGGCACGCTGAAGATCGGCGTCAATAACGCAATCGCTGGCGACTCCGCCCTGACCGTCGGGAGTGGCGCCACGCAGGGCACGCTCGATCTCACGGGATTCACGCAGACGACGGCGAGCCTGACATTCGGCGGCGCGGGTGGCACGGTCGCGGGCAGCAACGGCACGCTCGCGATGCAGGGG
>JBILOA010000327.1:0-3374 GCA_044374735.1 Pirellulales bacterium
CAATCTGGATCTCCACGCGGGCGCCAGGATCGACCTGGGCTACGGCGGCATCCAGATCGCCCCTGGTCAGGTCTCCGAAGCGGCGATTCGTCAGGCTCTCGTGTCCGCCCGCGCCGGAGGGGCGTGGAATGGCCCCGGCATCGGGACCGCCCACGCCGGGGCCGATCGTGCGGTCGGGTACCGCACCATGGCGACTGGCGCGATCGTCGTGGCCTGGGCGGCGGCCGGAGACGCCAACATGGATGGCAGGGTGAACTTCTCGGATCTCAGTATGATCCTGGACTCGGGTCGCTACGGATCGGCCGGCGGTTGGTGGCAGGGCGATTTCAACTACGATGGACGGGTGAACTTCTCCGACATGGGTCTGTTGATAAGCACCGGGCTGTTTAACGGAGGTTCCTACACTGAGGGCTTGGCGGAGCCGCGTGGCGTGGCCGCTTTGGTGCAGGATGGTGCGCCGATTCCGTCTGACGAGCCGGCACCAGCCCGTCTAGCCTCGGTGACGCAGGAGAGCCCTGCGAGCTGGGTGGCCCCTGAGCCGGCCCGCGTGGCGGTCGATGAACGTCAGTTGCAGTTGCAGGTGCTCGCTGCCGGCGTCAGCATGGAACCCACCGTAGGCCATGAGAACACGGTACGACGCCGACTGAAGTTCCGGCCGTGGCCGTGATGCCGAGCGATGTGCGGACGACGGGCTTGCACGCATAGGTCAGCCGTCGACGCTCCGCGCGCCGGGCAGCGAGGCGATCCGGGCGATGAGGGTGGCCGGGAACAGGATTCCGCACAGGGCCTCGAGCGTGCAGAGGGCGCTGGCCCAGCGGCCCACCGGAGCCAGGTCGCCGTAACCGGCCGTGGTCAGCGTCGAGAAGCTCAACCAGACGAAGTCGATCCAGCGGGGCGGGCGGCCACTCTCGAGGGCGGCCGGGGGGACGTAGGCGCCCGACGAGGTCAAGCCCAGGAGCGTGTGGAACACGGCGAACACAAACCCCAGCATGATGAAGCTGGCGGCACCGCAGAGGATCCGCTGCGACGCCGGAATGGCTCCGGCGAAGGCGTGCTGGATGCAGAGCGACGAGCTCCAGAGGTAGGCGACGACCAGCACGATCGTGCCCAGGAGGCGAATCGCCAGCGTGTCGCCACGCACAAGCAACGCGACCACCGCCAGGCCGCCAATCGCGACCAACATCAGCGCGGGTTTTCGATAGCCGAGCAACAGCACCGTCAGCGTTGAGGCGGCGATCGCGCCCACGCACATCACCAGGGGCGTGTGTAACGCGCCGTCGTCGACGAGTGGCACGAGCAGCACCAGCAGGATCTGCGCGAGAAAGATCAGCCCGCCGTGTTGGATGAGCGGGTGGCGGGCGAGGAAAGGGTTCATGGCCGGCGGTCGTCACGGCCGCGGAACACGACCGTGAGCGGCTCCACCCGGTCGGCCGGCGGCAGCGGCACGAGCACGAAGTCGTCGGTGACGACCGGCTTCCACTCGTTGCCGGCGACGATCTCGACGGCGGCCAGCCGCCGCGGCAGGAAGGCGACGATCGGGCGGCCGCCCCGCTGCGAGCCGTTGGTATTCACAGGGGCGAACGAGCGAACGCCGTCGCGGGGCGTGATCGTGAGCGTGAACATGCCATCCTGCTCGGTGAGCGCCTGGTCGAACTGCAGCGTGCCCGGCGCCAGCCTGGCCTCCCAGGCCGGGTCGCCGTAGAAGGCCACCACGTCGCGGTCGAAGGCAAGGCCCTTGGCGTCTCGCGGGGCCGGGTCGGTTTCGAGGCGATGCACGAGCGCGTGGCCGTTGGCATGGAAGGCCTCCGCGAGCGTGTACCGGCCGGGCTGCTCCACGAAGTAGTCGAGCAGCCCCCAGCCGGCGTAGCCGAACCAGGTGGGCACCGTGTAGCCCGCCAGCTGGCGGACGCCCACGGAGTTCATGAAGGCCAGCGCCAGGGCGTCGGGCCCGTCGATGTGGCCGGCCAGGCAGTTGCCCACCGGCAGCCAGACCTTGGGATTCGTCGACTCGATCGGGATCTTGTGGCCCGCCGTGTCGACGCCCCAGAGCTTGCCCGCGCCGGAGCGGAACAGGCCGTTGTCGTAGGCGTAGCCGATCTGCCAGCCACGCTCGGTGGCGTGGCCGCTGGTCACGAAGAGATCGGTGAGGCCGTCGGAGAGCCGTGCCGCCAGGGCCGCGGTGGTGTCACCAGGGCCGCGGACTTCCTCGGCCTCGCCGCCGGCCTGCTTGCGGACCATGCGATGCCTCTTCAGTTCGCAATACCACTCCCCCTCCACGACGCGGTCCATCGCCAGTTCGGTGCCCGAGGTGACCCGCTTGATCTCCAGCGGTGCGGCGGTCTTGGCGATCGCCAAGGCGTTGGCGGCATCGAAGCCGGTGAGAATGCCCCAGAGCGTGTCGGCGTAGGGGTCGCGATCGAGCCGGCGGGTGAGCTGGTGCACCTGGGCGACGAAATCGCGGCCGGCCTCCTCGGGCCGGGCCACGAAGCAGGTGTGCTGCGGAAACTGTGCGGCCAGCGGCTCGACCGCTTCCTCCGGCGACTCCTTCCAGGCGACGACGAACGGGCCGCGAGCGGCGTGCTTGGCCTCGAGGGCGGACACGACCTCTTTCCAGGCCGGATCGGCGAGTGTGGCCGCGGAAACCACGATCGCATAGCCGGGCAAAGCCTCGGCGGCACGCACGGCGGGCAGGGCGGCCAGCGGCAGGCAGGCCGCCATCAGCAGGTCACGGGGATTCATGCAAACGCCTCCTTCAGCATGGCCAGGCTCTTGGGCACCGCCACGGCGGGGTCGTCCTTGCCCTCGAACTCGAGCGACACCCAGCCCTGGTAGCGGTTCTTCCGCAGGATCGCCGCCACCCGCGCGTAGTCGATGTCGAGCGTGTACCACTTGCCGCCGCCGTAATACGTCTTGGCCTGCACGAAGCAGGCGGCCGGGGCGATCCGCTCCATCTGGGGAACCATGTCTTCGAGGAAGTTGCCCGTGTCGAGCGTGGTCCGGAGCCATGGCGAATCGATCGCCTCGACGATCCGCATCACGCCCTCGGCCGTGCGGCCCAGGCCCCAGTGGTTCTCGAGCCCGAGCACCACGCCGCATTCCTCGGCCCGCGGCAGGCATTTGTCCAGGGCCTCGATCACCCAGCCGAAGGCCTCGTCGTCGGTGTGACCGGGCAGCCTTGGCTCGATGCCGCGGTTCGCCATCAGCTCGTCGAAGTCCTTGGAGGTTCCCCAGCGGCCGGTGTTGACCCGCATCGTCGGGATGCCCATCCGGTAGGCGAGGTCGATCGAATGGAGTGTCTTGTCGATGTTGTCCTGCCGCACGCCCGGGTCGGGCGAGACGAAGCCCTGATGGGTGGAGAAGCCGCACAGGGCTAG
>JBILOA010000329.1:0-3373 GCA_044374735.1 Pirellulales bacterium
CCGCGCGTTGACGGCCGCCCCCAGGCCCACGTGAAACCGCTCGTCGGCCTCGCGCAGGCGGTCGCCGATCACCGCCACGCGGATGGTGCGGACGGTCTGGCCGACCGCAAAGGCGATCCGGCCCGCAGCCTTCACGTAGTCGCGCCCGGCCACCGCCGAGCCGTTGCCCGTCGCCCAGCCCACGCTCGTCGGGCGGGTCGACGCGTGCGAGAGCGTGATCGTGAAGGTGAGCCAGCGGCGGCCGGCATGCCCTTCGACGAGGGAACCGCCGCTGATCGAGAACTGAGGCGGACCAAGCGGCGGCGGCGGCGTGACTGGCGGCGGCGTGACTGGCGGCGGCGTGACTGGCGGCGGCGGGGAATCCCACAGCGACCCGTCGGCGGCGGCCACCACGGCCCGGTAGCGGTGGGCCTCGGCCAGCGGTTGATCCATCCGGTGCAGTTTGGCGAAGTCGCCCCACGGCGCGGCCCCGTCGGCACCCGTGAACTGGAAGTCGACATACAGGTCGAGGCCGGCGGCATCGACCGCCCGGAGGTAGTCGCGATAGATGTCGCCCATGCGAGGATCGTTGGTCGCCGCGTGGAAGGCGGCCTGGTAGGCCGCGCCGCGGCCGTCGAGGTGGGGCCCGCCCTCGTAGGCCACGAGGCCAATGCCCCGGCCGAGCCGCTCCGACCACTCGCGGGCCAGCCGGTCGTGCGCCGCCACCCACTCCACGGACGCGGCGATGTTGGCACGTGTGTCGGCCAGGACGCGGTCGACGGTGGTCGCGGCGGAGGAGGACTCGCGCTGGGCGTCGGTGGGCGTGATGTAGGGGGCGATGGCGATCGCATCGAAGGACCCCGCCATGCTCTCGGCGATCCGGTTGGTCACCCAGTCGACGGCGGCCCAGCCGGCGGCTACCCGCACCAGCCGCGATTCCTGGCCCGCGAACACCGTCGACCAGATGTCGAGGTCGCGTTTCGCCTCGCGGCCGGCCACCTGCCAGTGGTCCAGTCCGGCGTTCTCCGGCAGCGACAACTGCCCGGCCACCCACTGCGACGCCTCGAATCCCCGGCCGAAGTTCCAGACCTCGTTGGCCCACTCCACGTAGACCTTGCGGCCGGGCTCGAGATGGTCGCGGACATGGGTCGCGAAGTTGGCCACGAAGCCGTCATCGGCCATGTGGGGCATGTTGAACCAGGGATCCGCGTCGAGGTCATTAGCCAACTGCACCATGTATTCGAGCGACAGACCATTGACGAGCGGCTCGCTCGGGGAGCCTCCTTGCCCGGAACTCTGCCTGGCGTCGGTCCCCGCGCGGCGATCGGACCAGGTCACGATGTCCGAGGAGTTGGTCTCCTGCATCCCCATGAAGCGGATCACGTCGAACGGGGCGAGCCGCTCGAGAAACAGCGGATGAAACGGCGAGAAGGCCGCCCCGGGCTGCCACCGCTCCCCGGCGAATCGGCGGCCCTGCCAGTCGGGCATCCAGACGTGGATGTCGCGCACGGGGTCGGCCGGGTCGGTGGCCTCGATCCGCAGGGAAATGCCGGCATCGGTCGGTGTCACGTCGAGGTCGGCCCAGTTGATCCCGGCGGTCGTGCGGCCCGAGGCCACGACCCGGGCGTCGAACCCGAATGCGACCGTGCCCGTGCCGGACCACTCCGCCCGGTAGATGCCTGCCGGGTAGGCACCGCCGATCTCACGAAATATGAGGGTCCCGGCGGCGTGCCGCAGCGTCCGGCCCCCTTCCGTCCAGGTCGCGAGCGACGCGACGTTGCCCGCCTCGTCCAGGTCGAGGGGTCGGGAGTCACCGACGTCCCAGATCAGGCCACCGGTGCCAAGATCGACGGCGTGGGCGATCCAGGGCCGCGACGCCTGAAACGCGTCGGTGAAAGTCCAGGCGGGGGACCAATCCACCACGTTCTCGAGATTCATCCCCACCGTCATCCGGCCGTCGACGGCGAGCAGTCGCCGAGCCTCGCAAGGCTCGAAGCCCAGGGCCCGGAAGCGCCGAGCCCGGCCCGTGCACGATCGTGGTGCGTGCCCCATGATGACCTCGTCATCGTCGCCCCCGAAGCCCCCATCAGGCGACACCCGAAGTATACGGCCCGGGCAAGCCGCCGGCCGTCAGGCCCTGGCCACGCGGTTGCCGGGCAGCCGCCTGGCGATCCGCCGCGCTTCGAGCACGCCGATCGCGGCCAGCACCCGCGAAACGGCCAGGCCGGAGGCAGCCACCAGCTCGTCGAGGTCGACGCTCGCCGCCCCGCCCCCGGCGTCGGCCAGTCGGCCGTCGAGCGCTGCCAGGACAGTCCGTTCCACGTCGTCGAGCCGGAGTTCCGCCGGGCTTTGCACCTCGCGGCCGTCAGCCGCGACGGCCTTCTCGAACAGCGGCCCGAATTCCTCCAGGATGTCGTCGACCGTCTCGACGAGTTTGGCCCCGTCGCGGATCAGCCGGTGGCAGCCACGGGAGGTGCGGCTGTCGATCGGACCGGGCACGGCGAATACCTCGCGGCCCTGTTCGCCGGCCAGCCGGGCCGTGATCAACGCCCCGGAGCGATCCGCCGCCTCCACCACGACCGTGCCCAGCGTCAGCCCCGAAACGATCCGGTTGCGGCTGGGGAACGCGCCCGCCTGCGGGGCCGAGAGGGGCGGCGCCTCGCTCATCAGGGCTCCCTGACGGACGACCTCCACGGCGAGGTCGGCATGCTCCGGCGGATAGATCTCGAGCACGCCTGACCCGAGGACGGCGAGCGTCCGGCCGCCTGCATCGAGCGCGCCGCGATGGGCGGCGTGGTCAATCCCGCGGGCCAGCCCGCTGACGATCGTGTAGCCGGCGCGGGCCAGGCCGCCGGCCAGTTGGTGGGCTACCCTTCTCCCATAGGCCGTCGCATGCCGTGAGCCCACGATCGCGACGGCGAGCGCGTCGCAGGGCTCGAGCCGGCCCCGGACGAAGAGCATGCCCGGCGGGTCCGGGATCTGGCCGAGCAGCCGAGGGTAGCCGGGGCCGCCCTCGACGAGGATCTCCACGCCGCGCCGCCGGCAGAGCTCGAGCGTCTCCTCGGCGACTGAGGACATGGCGAACTCCGGGATGAGCTGCGCCAGTTTGGGGCCCACCTTGGGAACGCCGGCCAGCTCCGAAGGGCTCGCCGCGAACACCGCTTGCGGCGACCCGAACCGCTCCAGCAGCCGCTGCCTCGCGACGCTGCCCACGCCCGGCACGCACGCGAGCCGGACATGCGCCAGAAACGATTCATCCACCCCGACGGGATCGGCACTCCGTGTCGCGGCCATTTGTGCGGCTCCAGGGCAAAGGAAGCCAATAGTGTACGCCTGTTCCGTCCGCGACGCAAGCGAGGCCTCACGCGTGCAGGCTCGGGTTTTCCCATCGCCT
>JBILOA010000330.1:0-3367 GCA_044374735.1 Pirellulales bacterium
CGAAGCGGGCCGCGTGGCTACGGCGCTCGGACTGGCATTCGGTCTGGCGACGGCCGGCATCAAGCTGTCTCGCCAGCTCGAGGGCCCTGGCGGAGCCGAACTGACCGTCCTGCTCAACGAATCCATCTCCCAGGTTGCACCCGCCCCGCACCTCGTCAAATCAGGATTGAGCGTCGCAGCTGCCGTGGCCGAGCGGGCTGGTGGCCGCACCCACGACGAAGGCGCCGGAATCCCGTCGCGATCCCCGGTGGAGCAGGACGTTGCGAGCGCGAGCCCAACGCCGCCAGCCATGCCCGACCCGGAAGACCTGGCCCAGGTTGCAACGGCTTTCTCGCAGGTCGACCCGCTGGAGAGCGGTGAACAACCGGTGCGAGGGGCGGCGATCCCCCTCGACGACGCGATCGCAGCGGCGGCGATGACGGTCGTGGAGTTGCCGCGCGACGCCAGGCGGCAGGTTCCGAAGTCGAACGCGTTCGACATGGCCTTCGAACTGGTCAACGGCGAGTCGCCGTTCGTGAATCCGGCGGCAGATCCGCGACTGGCCGTTGATCGGCCTCCTCTGACGCTCAGCACGAATGGGTTCGACCGGCTCGTCCAGGCCGCGACCGGACGCCGTTCGTCGGGTTTCGCCCCTCGCATCCGGGCCGAGGAGGTGCTGGCCGCCATGCCGCCGCCACCGGACCTGGCGGCCCCCGGACCGGAGCCGGTTCGGCTCGGCTTGGCCGCGGTCCGCTCGGGCCGCACGTTCGACGGCAAGCCCACGGTTTTCCTGGAAGCCACGGCGTTCGCGGCGGGACTGCGTCGGGAGGACGACGCGGTGCTGCGAACCACCCTGATTCTCGACCAGTCTGCGGCCGGCGATCCGCAGGCCTGGCCGCGGATCTGCCGGGGCCTGGGGGCGGTCGCTGCCCGGCTCGAGCCGAACGATCGGGTCGCTGTCGTACTCTGCGGCCCGCGGCCGCGGGTCGTGCTCGATGACGCAGACCCGGCAGCCCTCGCCGCCGCGGCCGTCAACTTGGAGGCCTTGCCGGCCGCCGTGTCGTGCGACCTCGACGCGGCGGTCGACGCCGCGAGGGAGGCTGGCCTGCTCACCGGCCGCACGGTGGTCGTGGCACACGGCGCGACCCTCGATCGCTGCCGGGGCGAGGTTCAGGAGTCGCTCTCAGCGTGGCACCGCAGCCTCGCGCTGACGGGCGGAGATCCGCTCACGAGCGCCCTGCCCGACGGCATCCGGTTCGTGGTACTCGACCCGGCGACGCTGCCGCCCGACCGAGATGCCGGACCGTCCTTCGGCCGCACCAGCCTCGACGCCGTCGCCATCCGCCGAGATCTGCTGCGCCAGGTCATCGGCCAGGACACGCTCGTAGCCCGGCAGTGCGGCCTCGAGATCCGATTCGATCCCAACCGTGTGGTGGCCTACCGACTCGTCGGCCATCGCCAGTCGGTCGTCGAGTCACTCGCCGATGCACCGCCGGCGACGATCGACCTCCACGCCGGTGAGACCGTGCGGGTGGTGTACGAAGTGCTGCCGAAGGAACTCGGGGCGACGGGCCTGGCCTCAGCCCGGCTGACGTGGCGCACGCCCGCCGGCGCCGCCGCCCGAGTCGACGCCGCCGATGGTTCCTCCAGCGACCGGACGGCGGCCCTCCCTTCGCCCCACGGCTGCGAACTCGTTCTCGCGGCCACGCTCGGCGATCTGGCCGGCGGATCGGCACACACCCCCAAGCCCCGGGCCACACTGGCGGCGCTCCACTCGGTCGCCGATCGCTGGCAGGTCCGTGGCGACGTCACACCCTTCGGAGAGACCCTCATCCGAGTCATCGAACAGGATGTCGCCGGCCCGCGGGGCGGACACTAGCGAGCCGGCGGCGCTCGATTGACGAGGCCGGGGACCGGTCTCACAATGCTGGCTTCTCCCTTCTTCGCCGCCGGCCGAGGCAACATGCGAGCGATCCTGCCCCCCTGCTCCCTCCTGGTTCTTCTGGCGACGGTCGCATGGGCGGCCGATCCCCCCGCCGGCGCGTCCAAGGAGACCGCCGCCGACGTGGCCGCGCGGGCGCTGCTCGAGGTGCTCGAAGAGCGGCAGATGCCCGACGTCACGCTGGCGGTGCTGGCCCGCGTCGAGGCCGACCCGGAGGCCTCCGCCGAGCTCAAGCGTGAGGCCGCCTTCCGCAGGGCCGGGGCGTTGATCGGCGTGAGCCGCACCGAGGCCGACAGCGGCAAGCGGGCGAAGCTGCTCGATGAAGCCCAGGCCTCGCTCGACGCGTTCCTCAAGTCCGGCACGCCCAACGGCCGGCAGGCGATCGCGGCCTACACCCAGAAGGGCAGCCTGCTCGTCGAACGCGGCCGGGCGAAGGCCGAGCAGGCCAACCGGCCCGGCGCCGACCGCAAGACGCTCGAGGCGGAGGCGGTGAAGTTCTTCGACGAGGCCGTCAAGAGCCTCGAGGGGAAGTCGAAGCCCGGCGAGCCCATCACGACCGTCACCAACGCCGAGGACGCGGTCCTCCAGGTGCTGCGGGAGGTCGACGCCAAGATCGCCGCCCTGAAGAAGGTCGGCGGAGAAGAGGAGCCGAAGGCGGACGACGCGGGCTCCGAAGACGGTGACAAGAAGCCCGAGCCCAAGGCCAAGCCGAAGCAAACGAAGCAGGCGCGGCTCACGATCCAGCAACGCCGGGAACTCGAGGCGCTCGAGACGGAGCAGGAGGCGCTGCGGGGCAAGCTGATCCAGACGCGGCTCACCGGGGCCGCCGCCCTCTTCGAGAAGGCCAAGGCCTACCCGGAGAAGTCGAAGGAGCGGGCCGACACGCTCGCCGCCTCGGCGGCGATGTTCAAGGAGATCGCCGACAAATATCCCACCAAGGGCGGCGGCCTGTTCGCCCGCTACTACGAGGGCCGCAACTACGCGATGCTCGGCAAGTGGGAAGTGGCCGCCAACACGGTCCTGCCGATCACGATGCTCGACCAAAAGCAGCCGCTGGCGATCCTGCTCCGCTCCCGGGCCTGCAACACGCTCCTCGAGTGCCTGCTCGCCGAGAAGAAGTACGACAAGTTCGACGCCTCGATCCGCAAGTTCGCCCTCGAGGACGTGAGCCGTCTCCCGGGCGCGAAACTCGACGCCGACTGGCTCGGGTTCAAGTATCGGGCCGCGCGGGCACTCGACACGATGGCCGAGGCGCTCGATCCCAAGGACGCCAAGAACAAAGCCGAACGAGCCAAGCTGCAGGCCGACGCCAAGAAGCTGGCGGTCGAGGTGGCCAAGGCCAACTCCGACTTCGCCGACGAGGCCCGGGAGCTCTCGGCAAAGCTCGGCAACGTTGTCGCCGAGGGGGAGCGCACGTTTGCGGCCGCCTTCGACGAGGCCAAGGTG
>JBILOA010000331.1:0-3366 GCA_044374735.1 Pirellulales bacterium
GGACGGGCTCTGGTTGCCCGTCGCCGCCACGGGCCAGTTCGACGTCGCCGGCGCCGCGCAGGTGCGGCTGGTGCGGCCGGTCGAATCGAACATGAAACTCGCGTCCGGCCTGGCCGCCGCCGTGAGCTTCAACGACATCGTCTGGCGGGGTGACGAATGCCGCCTGGCCGCCAGCTTCGACGTCGGCGCCGAGGGAACGATCGTCCGCTCGCTCATCCTCCGCGCGGATCCCGCCCTCGAGCCGGTGGCGATGGCCGGCGGCGCCGTCGTGCGGTCGCTCGGTCTCGGTCGTCATCTCGTCAGCATTTCTGAGCCGCCGGCTCGGCAGCAGAAGATCGCCGTCGAGTTTCGCATGCCGTTGGCGGACGCGGTCGGCGTGTTCGACGCGCCCTTCGCCTGGCTGGAGGGCGTGGAGACCGACGTGCGGACAGCGCGGCTGCGGCCCGAGCCGGGACTCGACGCGACCCCCGAGCTGCCCCCGGGGATGGCGCTGGTGCGGCCGCGGGCCGAGGATGGGGCGGAAACGACCGCGGTGTGGCGGTGTGATGCGGTGGCGTCGGCGGAGGCATCGGCCGCCACCGAACTGCGGCCGCGGATCACCGTGCGGCGCCTGTCACCGAGGCCGCGGGCCGCGCAGAACCTGCTCGTGAGTTTCGCGGACGGGCATCTGGGCCTGCGGCTCGTCTACCAGGTGGAGTCTTCGGAGGCCCCATTGGTCGAGATCCCGGTGCAGCTTCCCCCCGCCGCCATCATCGACGACATCGTCATGACGCGGCAGGCGGTCGGCGACGACGCCGCGCCGGAATGGCGACGCGTCGATCTCTACTGGTCGCGAGCGGCGGCCGACCGGATCGTGACGGTCGTCCAGCGGCCGGAGGCCGGGCCCCATCGCCTTCAGGTCGATGCCCGGTTGCCGATTCGACCGGCCAGCCGGGGCCGGCTGCCGCTCGCCAGGGTGGCGGCGGAGGATTTGCCCCTCGAGATCCGCTGGCAGTCGGAGCCCGGGTTGACCGTGACGGTGGACTCGGAGGCGGGGCCGGGCGAGCCGCAGGGCGAGCGGCTCGAACTGCCCGCGGGCCAGCCCGGGCCCGCGTATCGCCTCACCCGCGACGAAGCGCCGGCAGCCTCCCGGGCATCCGCGGCCGACGAGCTTCCTGCCGCCGGCGATTCGCGGCCCGCGGTCGCCGCCGTGCCCCGCACGACGGTCGATCTGGCGATCGACGAAGCGGGCCGGGCTTGGGGCCTGGTTCGGTTCGACCTGCTCGCCCGCGAGCCGACCGTGACGGTGACCCTGCCGGCCGGGCTGCGGCTGTTCGGCCTGCGGGCCGACGGCCGCGAGCTGACGGCCAGCCCGCTGGGCGGCAATGCCTGGCAGCTGCAGCTGCACGACGTGGGCTGGCCGCGCTCGCTGGTGGCGGTCATCGCGGGCAGCGTCGGGAGTGGATTCGCCCGCGGCGAACCGATCCGGCTCGAGCCGCCGCAGCTCAGCGGCCTGCCGTCCGGCGCCGTTTTCTGGTCGCTGAGAACCCAGGCGGGCTTCACCGTCCGCGTGTCGGAGCCGGCCCGCGTGCTCGACGACGACGCCCTCGCCGCCTCGAGCACCCGGGCGCTCGAGCCCTTCGCCCAGGCGTTCACCGCCGCGACGCAATCCGCGGCCGAAAACCAACGCCGTCGGCTCGACGCCTTTGCGGCGGCCGTCAAGGCCGGCGCGAGCCCGACCGGCGAGCGCGACTGGTACGAGGCCTGGCGAGGTTCGGCCGCGCTCGAGCCGCAACGGGTGCGGGTCGCCGCGGCCGAGGACGGCTCCGTGACCTTTCGCGCCGTCCGGCTCGCCGGCGGGCCGCGGGCCACGCGGGGGCTCGTGACGGCCGCGATCCTCGTCGGCGTGCTCGCGGTCTGGCTGGCGGCGCGGCGCTGGCCGACCGCGGCCGGCCGGGCCGGTCCGATCCTGCGCCGGTGGTGGTGGCTGGGATGCGGCATCGCCTGGCTGATCGTTCTCGAGCCGGCGGCTCCCGGCCTCGTGCTGCTCGTCGTGGGCGCCTGGCTCGCGCTGCCGCGGGCCGCCGCGGACGAGCCGGGTGGTGCGACGGCAGGCAGCATCGACAGCACGCTCACCTTCGTGGCCGACTGAGCCGCGGGCCGCCTCCGCGGCTGAAAGCTGGGTGGACCGGGCAAGCGAAAAGCGGTCTGGCCGGGCACCGGGGCCGCCGCTACCGTCCGCCCCGCTCATGGTCGCCGGCCCGTCAGGGCAGCGGTGCGGAAAGGATTCCGCCTCGCATCGGCCGCCTGGAATCGTTGGTTGACCGGCACGGAGGCTCGCACGGCATGATGGTTCGCGGTCGAGGCACGCTTGCGGGGGCCGGCACGGCCCGGACCACTTCTTTCCTCCGTGCGGCGGGGCTGATCGCGGCCCTCGCGCTGGCCTGCTCAGACGCCACGCCGGCCGTCGCGGCCGGCTATCGGACGGCGAACTTCGTCGTCGAGGCGCCCACGCCCGACCAGGCGCGCAAGATCGGTGACGCGGCCGAGCAGTATCGCCACACGCTGGCCGTGGAGTGGACCGGGAGCCCGCTGCCCCGCTGGAGCCGCCCCTGCCCGATCACGGCCCAGGTGGCCCCGCACCTCGGCGCCGGCGGCGCCACGAGCTTCGTGTTCGACAAGGGGGAGGTCTTCAACTGGACGATGACGATCCAGGGTAGCGAGGAGCGAATTCTCGACTCCGTCCTCCCGCACGAGATCACTCACACCGTCTTCGCCAGCTACTTCCGCCGGCCGCTGCCGCGCTGGGCCGACGAGGGCGCCTGCACCACGGTCGAGCATCCGGTCGAGCGGGCTCGGCAGCACAAGATGCTGATCGAGTTTTTGACCACCGGCCGCGGTATCGCGTTTCCGGAGATGTTCGCGATGCGGGAGTATCCGCCCGACGTGCTCCCGCTCTACTCGCAGGGCTACTCGTTGGCCCGCTATCTCATCGAGCGCGGCGGCCGCCACAAGTATGTCGCCTTCGTGGGCGACGGCCTGGCCCGCGACGACTGGGCCGGCGCACTCGAGCGGCACTACGGCGTCAACGACATCGCCAAGCTCCAGCACATCTGGCTCGACTGGGTGCGGCAGGGCTGCCCGGCCCCGCCGGCCTCGCTGGCGGCGGCCGCACCGTCTGCCTCGCCGGCCGTCTGGACGCCCACGGCCCGCGGCCAGAGCCCCGACCCGCGGCCCGTCGCCTGGAATCCGGCCACCGACTCGGGCCCGGTGGCGACCAGCGCCGCCCGCTCGTCGATCTACTCCCGCGCCGGCGCCGTTCGCCGCTGACGCCTGGCGTGACGCGGGCTCGGGGTGGCCGGTCCCCGTCGCCCGGACGTTTGCGAC
>JBILOA010000332.1:0-3358 GCA_044374735.1 Pirellulales bacterium
ACCCGATCTTCGCCGAGGCCTTTCATTCGCTCGATCCGCCCTACCCTGCACAGAACCCGGCGCCGGCCGGCCTGCAGGCCTACTCGGGCACCTGCGGCCAGGCCTTCGTGGACGCCCCCGGCTTTCCCTCCGAGTTGCAGGGAGGCTTCGTCAAGGCCCGCTATAAGCCGACCAACCGGATCGAGATCCACCGCTGGGCCGAAGGTGATTTTGGCTTCAACGAAGAGTACGTGGGCGACCTGCTCTTCTCGACCAACCTGAGCTTCATTCCGGTCGATCTCCACTTCGGCCCGCGCGGAGATCTCTTCATCGTCGACTGGTACAACCCGGTGAAGGGGCACGCCCAGTACTCGCTCCGGGACAGCCGCCGCGACCGGGAGTCGGGCCGGATCTGGCGGGTGACGGCCAAGGGGCAGGTCGTGCCGCCGCTGCCCAAGATCGCGGCCGCCTCTGCCGACGAGCTCGCCGCGCTCCTGGGCCACCGCGAGAGCCGCGTGCGGTATCTCGCCACGCGGGAACTCTCCGCCCGTGAAGACGCCGACCCCATGGCGGCGGTGCGGGCGATCGGCCGCTGGCTCGACTCCCTCGCGGCCGACGATCCGCTCCGCGAGCGGAAACTGATCGAGGGCATGTGGGCCCTCTCCACGGTCGGGGCCGAGCGGCCCGGCCTCGTCGCCGCCCTGTTCGGCTCGGACGACCATCACGTGCGGGCGGCGGCGATCCGGCAGCTCCGGTTCTGGCAGGGCTCGCAGGCCGACCGGCACGAGCTCCTCGCGCGGGCGGCGACCGACCCGGCGGGCCTGGTGCGGCTCGAGGCGGCGATCACGGCGAGCTGGATCGGCACTCCCGAAGCCCTCGCGAGCCTCGAGGAGATCCTGCGCCGGCCGCTCGCCGGCCACCTGGCCTACGCGGCGGCGTGTGCCGCTCGGTCGGCGCCGCTCGCCCGGCTCTGGCAGTCCGACCCCGCCTCGCCGATCCCGGCGCTCCTCAAGCGGCTCGGGCAGGCGACGGCGATCAAGCTGCCCAAGCCCTCGAAGGCGGAGGCCGAGTTCGACGCGCGCAAAAACCTCGCCACCGTCGAGATCTCCTGCCAGCCCGAGCGGATGCTGTTCACGCGAGAGGAGTTCACCGTCCGGCCGGGGCAGCCGGTGAAGCTCGTGTTCACGAACCCCGACGCCACCGACCACAACCTCGTGATCGTGCGGCCGGGGGCGCTCGCCGAGGTGGGCGTGGCCGCCAACGAGATGGCCCGCGATCCGAAGAACGCCACCGGCGACTTCATTCCCGAATCCCGGCAGGCCAAGATCCTGGCCGCCACGCCGATGATCGGCCCGACCCGCAAGGCGCTGGTACACGTGCTGAGGTTCGACGCACCGACGGAGCCTGGGGTCTATCCCTACGTCTGCACGTTCCCCGGCCACTGGATCGTGATGAACGGCCGGATGGTGGTGGCCGATGACGCGGCGGAGGCCGAGCGGCTCCTGGCCGAGTGCCGGCCGAAGCTGGTCCGCGCCTGGACGAGCGCCGACTTCGAGGGCGTCACGACGCCGACCGATCCGGCGGCCGTCGAGCGGGGTTTTCATGCCTTTGTGAAGGCGCAGTGCTCCCAGTGCCACGTGGCCGCGGGCCACGGCGTAAACCTCGGGCCGAACCTCGTCGAGACCGTGAAGAAGCGGCGGGGCCGGGAGCTCCTCGACCATATCCTCGAGCCTTCGCGGGAGATCGCCGAGGGCTACCGGACGGTCCAGTTCGTGCTCGACAGCGGTCGCGTCGTCTCGGGCGTGGTCACGGGCGAGACGGACCAGTCGCTCGGCGTCACGCCCAACCTGCTCGTGCCGGAGAGCGTGGTCACGATCCCGAAGTCGCAGGTCGAGGAGCGGGTGCCGTCACGGGTCTCGCCGATGCCGGCCGGGCTCGTCAACGTGCTCGAACGTGACGAGATCCTCGCATTGCTCGCCTTCCTCGAGGCGGGCGAGAACCTGCCTGCGGGCTTGAAGCACGGCGGGCCCGGCCACTCCACGCCGGGTTCAGAGCCGGCGCCGAATGCCGCCGCGCCGGCCGCCGCCTCGCCTCCCGGCGCGACTGCCGCCCCCTCGTCGCGGGCCACCGCTTCCCCGCCGAACCTGGTCGTGATCTTCATCGACGACCTCGGCTACGGCGACATCGGCCCCTTCGGCGCCACGCGGCAGAAGACGCCGAACCTCGACCGGATGGCCGCCGAGGGGAGAAAGTTCACGAGCTTCTACGCGGCCCCGGTCTGCTCGGTGTCGCGGGCGCAGCTCCTGACCGGCTGCTACGGCCCGCGGATCGGCACCACGGGCGTCTATTTTCCCGCCGGTCCCGAGGGGCTCAATCCGGCCGAGGTCACGATCGCCGAGCGGCTCAAGCCCCTCGGCTACGCCACCGCCTGCATCGGCAAGTGGCACCTCGGCGACCAGCCCGCGTTCCTGCCCACCCGGCAGGGGTTCGATCGCTACCTCGGGATTCCCTACTCCAACGACATGCAGCGGGTCGCGGCGGCGACGGGTGAGCGGGTGGTACCGCTGGTGCGGGACGAGCAGGTCGCCGAGTTGCTCACGGATGAAGCGCAGCGGGAGATCGTGACCCGCTACACCGACGAGGCGGTGGCGTTCATCAAGGAGTCGAAGGACCGGCCGTTCTTCCTCTACCTGCCCCATACCGCCGTCCATTTGCCGCTCTTTCCGGGGAAGGATTTTCAGGGCCGGACCGGCAACGGCGGGTTCGGTGACTGGGTCGAGGAGGTCGACGCGAGCGTGGGCCGCGTGCTCGAGACGTTGCGCGAGCAGGGGCTCGATGACCAGACGCTCGTGATCTTCACGAGCGACAACGGGCCGTGGGTCGGGCCGGTGAAAGATGTCACCACCGCCGGGCCGCTGCGCGGCAGCAAGGGAAGCACCTGGGAGGGGGGCGTTCGGGTGCCCACGATCGCCCGCTGGCCGGGGCGGATTCCGGCCGGCACCAGCTGCGACGCGGTGGCGGGCACGATCGACCTGTTGCCCACGTTCGTGTCGCTCGCCGGCGGCCAGCTGCCGGCGGAGCCGGTGATCGACGGCCGCGACATTTCGGGGCTCTTGTTCGGTACGGCGGCCGAGTCGCCCCGCGAGGCCCACTTCTATTTTTCGGGCAACGACCTGCAGGCGGTCCGCCAGGGCCGCTGGAAGCTCGCCGTCGCCGGCCAGCCGGAGGGGATGGGCCGCAAGGGAGAGAAGCTGCCGGCGTCGCTCGCCTCCCCGCGGCTCTACGACCTGGAGGCCGACATCGGCGAGAAGACCGACGTGGCTGCGGCGAACCCCGAGGTGGTCGAGCGGCTGCGGGGCTTGGCCACGCGGATGACGGC
>JBILOA010000333.1:0-3357 GCA_044374735.1 Pirellulales bacterium
GGGGCCGCTACCCCGTCGCGGTCGCCGAGGCGATCCGCCGTCGGGGCGGACGCACCGCCATCCTCGCGATCCGCGACCATGCCGACGCGGCGCTCGAGCCGCTGGCCGACGTACCGGGCGCGGTGGGTGTGGCCGAGATCGGCACCGCCGTCGAGTTTTTCCGGCGGCATGGCGTCCGCCGGGCCACGATGGCCGGCAAGATCCACAAGTCGAAGCTCTTCACCAGGCACGCCTGGCTCCGCCACCTCCCCGACTGGACGGGCATCAAGACGTTCTGGCCCCACTTCGTGAGCCGCCGCCGCGACAACCGCGACGACTCGCTGCTCGGCGCAATCGCCTCGGCCTTCGACTCGCGCGGCGTGAGGATCTGCCCGGCCACCGACTTCGCGCCCGAACTGCTCGCCGAGGAGGGCCTGCTGGCCGGGCAACCGCTGTCCCCCAGACTCGAGGCCGACGTCGCCTTCGGCTGGCGACTGGCGAAGGAACTCGGCCGCCTCGACATCGGCCAGACGGTGGTCGTCAAGAACAGGGCACCCCTCGCGCTCGAGGCGATCGAGGGCACCGACGCGTGCATTCGCCGGGCCGGTCAGCTCTGTCCCACCGGGGGCATGACGATGGTCAAGGTCGCCAAACCCCAGCAGGACCTGCGGTTCGACATGCCGACGATCGGGATCGGCACGCTCGAATCGCTGGCGGCAGCCGGCGCCAGGGTGCTCGCGATCGAGGCCGGCCGCACGATCCTCGTCGACCGCGACCGGTTGGCCGAGTTCGCGATCGCCCACGGAATCACGATCGCCAGCGTGTCTGACGCCGGCGGCGAAGCCGCCCTCGATTCCGCCCGCTGCGCCGCCTGACCGTATACTGCCAGCATGTGGCCTCGCCTTGCGGTCTCCGCGCTTCTCGCTGCCTCGCTCGCGGCCGGCGGTGCATTCGCCGACGACGCCGCCGTCGCCGAGCCGGCGCAGGCGGCTGGGCCAGGTGAGGCCGCCGAACCAGCGGCGGCGGCCAAGCGGCCGGCGAGACCCCAGCCCCTGCCGATCGACATGGACGTCGACGTCGACGCGGTCATCCCGCCCGCGGCGACCCATCACCTCGGCCGTGAGATCGCCCAGACGATGCACTACACGGGCGCGCCCTGGCTCGTCCGCGAGAGCCGCCAGCGGGAGGAGGACTGCCGGCTCCTGCTGGAGGCGCTCGAGGTCAAAAAGGGCCAGCGGATCTGTGACCTGGGCTGCGGGAACGGCTTCTACACGCTCGAACTGGCCCGCCGCGTCGGCCCGGACGGGCTTGTCTACGCCGTCGACATCCAGCCCGAGATGCTCCGGATGCTCTCCCGGCGGGCCGCCGAGGAAGGCCTCGACAACATTCGCCCGATCCTCGGCACCGTCGTCGATCCGCGGCTCCCCGCGGGGAAGGTCGACCTCGTGCTGTGCATCGACGTGTATCACGAGTTCTCGCACCCGGACCTGATGCTGGCCCGGATTCGCGAGAGCCTGTCGGCGGAGGGGCAGCTGGTCCTGGCCGAGTTTCGGGGTGAGGACCCGGCCGTCCCCATCAAGCCCCTGCACAAGATGACCAAGGCCCAGGTGCGGGCCGAACTCGAGCCGGCGGGGTTCAGGCTGGCCCGGGAGTTCGACCGGCTCCCCTGGCAGCACCTCCTGTTTTTTTCCGCAGGCGACCCCCCGGGCCCGGCCGGCGGCCGCTGACCGGCGACCCAGACCGGCCAAAACGGTGAATTTCCCGGCCAAAACAGCCTGTCGGGGGATTTCGAGATTTTGATTTCGGGGCGGCGCCGTTCTGTTGCTTTCGCAACGGACACCCGCGATACTTGATCGGGTGAGTGGGCAAGGACGAATCGGGGCGATCGAGCCGAGGCTTCGCGCTCCGCATACAAGGTGTTCCTGCATGTCGATCCGTCCCTCCAGCTTCCGCATGGCCGACGCCGCCTGCCGCAATCCGCGGGGGGGTTCGCTCGATCCGGCGATCGTCGAGGACGTGGCCGCGGCGACATGCGTCTCCGAACCGGCGTTCGCGACCAACTGGGTGCTCGGATCGAATCCGCAGATGCGGCGGATCGCGAAGTCGATCGAGCGGGCCGCCGAGGTCGAGTGCACGGTGCTGGTCTCGGGTGAGACCGGAACGGGCAAGGAACTCTGGGCCCGGCTCCTGCATCGCAGTGGCCCGCGGCGGAACAAGGCGTTCGTGCCAGTGAACTGCGCCGCCCTCACGGCCTCGCTCGCCGAAAGCCAGCTCTTCGGTCACGAGAAGGGTGCGTTCACCGGAGCCGCCGGCAGGTCGCTCGGCATCTTCCGCGCCGCCGAAGGGGGCGTGGTGTTTCTCGACGAGATCGGAGAGATGCCGCCGGAACTCCAGCCCAAGCTGCTCCGCGTGCTGCAGCAGCGCGAGGTGCTGCCGGTGGGTGCGTCGGAGCCCGTGCCGATCAACGTGCAGGTCGTGGCCGCCACCAACCGCGACCTCGAGCAGGAAGTCGAGAAGGGCGCGTTCCGCGAGGATCTCTACTACCGCCTCAACATGATCGAGTTGCGGGTGCCTTCGCTGCGCGAGCGGCCCGAAGACATCCCCGCCTTCGTGGAGTTCTTCTCGCAGCGGTTCGCCGATCGCTACGGCCTGCCGGTATGGGAGCCCACGTCCGAGCAGCTCGCGGAGTTCTGCAGTTTCGACTGGCCGGGCAACATCCGCCAGCTCGAGCACTGCCTCGAGCAGGCCTACGTGCTCCAGGAGGAGCCGAAGCTGCCGGCCAAGGCTGCCGCCCGGGCCGTCGGCAATGGTCGGCTGCCCTGCCTCGATCTGGCCAAGTTGCGCGAGCGGGCGATCCGCGAGGCCCTGGAAGTGACCCGCGGCCACAAGGCCAACGCGGCCAAGCTGCTCGGTGTCCACGCCAACACGATGACCCGGCTGCTCAAGGAGCTCGACGGCCGCGTGGACGACGCCGAAACCGGCGACGCCTGAGTCGACCTTTCGCCCCTTCACCGCTCGCGTGGCGGTCGGGCGGGCGGTTGTCTCGCCGAGGCCTTCGCCTCAGGGCATGCGACAGGTGCCGTCGTCGCAGCGGCCCGCGATCCGGTAGCGGTTGCGGGCCACGACTCCATACAGCCACCGCCACAGTGGCAGGCTGCCGGGCACGTGCAGCGGCACGGCCAACGGCCAGAGCAGCGGAAGCCGGCGTGAAAGATACCGCACCGCCTCGGCCCCCGCGCGGGAGCGACCCGAGGTGTCGATCACGTGCATCTCGCGACCCAGGTCGTCGGGATCCAGCTCCGGATAGTCGGCCGCCACGATCGGCTCGTGCAGCGACAGGAACCGCAGCCGGCCCGTCGGGTCGAATCGCCGCAGCAT
>JBILOA010000334.1:0-3351 GCA_044374735.1 Pirellulales bacterium
TGCGTCGCCATCTCGTCGGGTTCGAGGAACACGCCCTCGCCCGAGTGCCGGTCGCGGAGCTTGAGCACCCAGCGATCGGCCTCGGCCGGCGACACCGCGGCCGGCGGCAGCGACCGCGGGACGACGGCGGCGAGGGCCGGGTCTCGGGCGACGAGCCAGCCGAGTTCCTTGTCCTCGGCGAGCAGCAAGAGCGGATGGTCGTGGAAGGCGACGCCCGACGCGAGCAGCGTCTCGAGCGTGCGCCGGTTCGTGGCCGCGTGCGGGCCGGCGAAGGCGGCCGGCCCGTCGAGGGCCCGGAGGTAGACCGCGTCGCAGGGAAGGTCGCCCACGAGGACGACGCCGTCGCCGCCGCGGATCGTGGGGAAGTCGGGCTCGGCCACGATGACCGATTCGATCGGTGCGTAGAGCCCGCGGATCAGATCGAAGTCGTTGGCCGCATAGACGGTGTGCCGTTCCTTGACCAGGATCGCCACCCGGCGGACGCCCCGTTCGGCGAGCCGCTCCCGCATCCGGGCGGCTGGCCGCTCGACGTGGAAGCGGTCGGCGAGCGCGGGCTCGCCGTCGAGCAGGGCGAGCGCCGCCTGCGGCGCGTAGTCGACGGCGCTGAGATTCACCCAGCCGCCTTCGAGCAGCCGCGGCCGGCCCCGCTCGAGCAGGAAATCGAGCCGGACGTTGCCCATGAACTCCGCCGGCGGCCGGGGCACGAGCCCGGCGATCCAAGCGAGCGGCACGCTCGCGACCGGCTCGCGGCCGGCCTGGAGATCCAGCACCCGCTCGATCGAGGCCCGCACGATCCGGCGGCAGATCGGCCCGAGCTCCGCTGCCTGGGCGGCCGTCACGACCCGCGGCACGATCGAGATGTCGCAGGGCTCGGGGTCGCGGCGGTCGTAAGCCCGTCGCCTCTCGGCCACCGCGAGAAATCGTTCCCGCTCCGCGGCCGAGGAGTCTGCGAGGAACGCCACCCGGGGGTCGGCGAACGCGGCGATGGCTCGCTACCTCCGGGCCGGGGCGAGGGTGAAGCCCGCCTGGATCGCCGCCACGAGCTTCCGGGCCCGGGGCGTGAGCGAGCGGCCGTCGGCGCCGAGCACCGGCTCGTAGGAGTAGACCTTGCAGATCTCGTCGGACTGCCGCAGCAGGTGCGTGCCTTCGACCGGAATCTCACCCGAGACCACGATCTCGTCGTAGGCCTCCGTCTGGGAGAGCCGCTCCGCGGGCCCGAGGAACTCGAGGCCCGCGTCGCCGAACCGGTAGCGGCCCGGCTCGATCGCCGCCCGGACCACGACGTCTTCACCGGCGACGTTGTGGAGGCAGAGCTGAGAGACGTCGAGCGGACGGGTCTCGGCGTTGTATTCGGCGACGAAATCCTCGTCGACGCTGATCTCGGGCAGGAACGGCACCATGTGCAGGAAGCTGACCGGGATCCGTCCGAGCTCCTGCTGGCGGTCGGCCATCAAGGCCGTCGTGCCGAGGAACCGGGGATTGATCTCGGTGAAATAGACGCTTCGGCCGTCGGAGATGAAGTCGATGCCGAAGATGCCGCGGAAGCCGCAGTGGCCGCCGACGCAGAGGTCGCCGAGCCACGCACCGACCCGCGTCTGGATCGCCCGCATCTGCTCGACTTCGTGCTCCTGGAGATGGGCTCCGGAGAAATCGTTGCCGCACCAGCCGAAGCTGAGGTTGGTGAGGCCGGGTTGGCCGATCACCTGCAGCGACGGCTCGCCGAGCAGCACGGCCTCCTCCGTCCGGACCGCCGCCATGCTCAGGCTGCGGCCGTCGATGAACCGCATCACCGACGCCGCCGCGCCCCGGTGGGCCTCGGCCAGGGCCCGGAAATCGGCCTCGCCGTGGATCAGGTGGACTCCCGACCCGGCCGCCGAATGGTCGAGGCTGACGACGAGCGGCAGGCCGTACCGCCGAGCCAGGTCGTCGAACTGGTCCGGATCCAGAAAGACCTCCGAGCCGGGGATCACCGGCACGCCGAGCTCTTTGAGCTGCCGCCGGACCCAGGTCTTGCGGTTGAGCATCTCGGTGATCGCGGCGGCCGGGTTCATGATCCGGACGCTGGGATACTCCCGGGCCAGTCGCTCGAGCTCCCGCGACGACTGGTAGCAGAGCACGTACGACTCGGGGAAGTTCTCGTGCAGCCGGCGGATGCTCTCCTCCAGGAACGGCTGGAGTTCCTCCATGCTCGAGTCGGTGCGCACCCGCGACGTCTTCTCCGAGGAGAAGAAGAAGTCGAACGAGTTCTCCACCCGGGCAGGCTCCTTGCCGTACCGCGTGATGGCCATCACGTTGATGTGCGGCTGGAGAAAGTCGCCCGACAGCCAGTCGAGCATGCGGAGGGAATAGCATCCCAGGCCGCGGTCGAGCAGGGCGGGGTGGCGGTCAAAGTTCTCGAACGAGCGCTCGATCGTGGCGGCAAGCCTGGTCACGCGGCACCTCCGGCGTGACGCTCGAGCCTGATGGAAGCTGGTGACGGGCGGGGCGAGGTGTCGCATCGACCCGATGCGCGGCGGAGACCGCCGAAGGGGGCCAGGGGGCAGGCGGGGCTCATCGGCCTCGACGCTCGCATTTCCAGCGGAGAAAAGTCCGCGACGATGGGGCGGGGAGTGGAAGGCAGGAACGAATGTACGTCATGCACGTCGCGTGCCATGCCGAAAGAAGCGGCCGCGGCGCAGAAGGCGCCCGGGCGAAGCCGGCATGCAAGGCCGGAGCCAAGCACGTGGTCATGAAAAAATGACAATCCAGAGGAACACTGGCGGCCGTGCTGGCGGCCGCAACGAACGTTTTTGCAATCTTACACGCCGCCGAACCGCCGTGCAGCGAACGCCACCACCGGAATTTTTGGCCGGGGAACCTCCCGGTTTGCCCGGCCTGGACGCCTGAAAAATGCTAGAAAGTGGCAGGACGTGCCGCAAATCCCTGCCCCGTTTGGGCGTTGCTTGCGGCGGGTCATGCCGGGTTTGACGGCCCCCCGATGAACGCTTCCAGCTCCGCCGGCGATGACCCCCACCCGGCCCCCGGCCCGGATCGCGCGGCCGCGGCGACCGCTTCCGCAAGCCTGCCTCCCGGTTGGGGGCCGCTGGTTCCAGGCGGCGAGAGCGTGCTGGCAAGCTGTCGCTTCGACCTCGACTCGGCGGGCCGATTCGCGTCGGGGAGGATCCTGCTGACGGACGGTCGGTTGATCGCGGACGATCCCGCGACCGGCGACGTCGGCCGGCCGCCACGGGTCTGGCCGCTCGACGACGCCTGCCACCTCGCCACGCGGCTGCGGGTCTCCTTCGGTCGGCTCGAGCTGCTGCGGGACGGTCATGCCGAGGCCGCCTGGCAGTTCACGTCCGCCCGGGCGGC
>JBILOA010000335.1:0-3339 GCA_044374735.1 Pirellulales bacterium
TGGCCTGGTCGCGATGCCGCAGGCCGAGCCGCGCGTAGTTGAGGATCGTCGTCAGCGCGTTGTTGAACTCGTGGGTGGTGGTGCCGAGCAGTTCCCCGAGGCTCGCCTGCTTGCGGGCTTCGAGCAGTTCCCCCCGCAGGGCCGCCAGTTCCGCCGCGTGGGCCGCGCGGGCGGCCGCGAGATCCCGCTCGAGGGCCGCCACGGCCGGGCCGCCGCCCGGCGCCCGGGCGGGTGCCGGGGCGTCGCGCCGCACGATCCGCTCGCCGGAGACCTGTTCAGCGGCCCGTGCCTGGTCAAAGCTCATCGGCTGCCTGGTCGCCCGGCGGAGGGGAGAGGAACGTGCGGTGAGGGCGGAGCGAGTGCCGACCTCCGGCCAGGCCCCCTTGCCTCGCCGGATCTGCGAAAACCCGCCTGCTTCGGGACATGGGTCCCCTCGTCGCGTATCGTCGGCCGCCCGGCCGACGCTGTAGACTGGTGGCCGCGAGCGGTTTCGGTTGCTCGACCGTTCAACTTGCAGTCACTGCCTCCGGCACAACTCCGCCACCCCCCAAGCCCCCGCCATGCTGCATCGTTTACCAGGCTTGCCCCGTCACCGGCAGGGGATCACCCTGGTCGAACTGCTCGTGGTGATCGCGATCATCGCCCTGATGATCGGGCTGCTCCTGCCGAGCGTGCAGTCGGTGCGGGAGGCTTCCCGCCGGACGGCCTGCAAGTCGAACCTCCGGCAGATCGGGATCGCGATGCAGCTCTACCTCGACCGCAAGTCGGGCGGCGGTCAGAAGGGGCGGTTTCCCGATGCCGCGGTCGTGCCCAGCCAGGAACTCGAGTTCTTCACCCCGCAGCGGCCGATCAAGCCGAGCATCGTGGCGGCGATCGGTCCCTTCATGGAGAACAACCGGGAGGGCTTCCGCTGCCCGTCCGATTCGGCCTTCTTCGTGCGGCCGCAGCCCTACATGACCGAGTTCGAGCAGCGGCTGGCGAAGCTGGGCCGGTCGCTGGCCGACCGGCCTCCGGAGTACAAGGACGTGGCGTACGAGGGGACGAGCTACGAATACCCCGCCCGCCGCCTGACCCAAACCGACTCAGGGACCGGCAAGACCGTCGGCCGCACCCGGGAAGAGGCGCTCACCTACCGGGGCCAGCAGGGCTCCTCGGCGCGGCTCTGGATCCTGTACGAGTTCGACGCCTTCCACGGCGGCTTCACGTTCTTCTCCAACACCGGGGAGAGCGAGTTCAACGACCGGCCGGCTCCGCCCGAGGGCGCCCGCAACTTCCTCTACCTCGACGGGCACGTCGAGAACCTCTGACGTCGGTTCACCACCGGCCACGCCTTGGAGAGCCCTCTCATGAGCACGGCGAGCGTTCGATCCTCGGTCCGGCCGACTGCTCGTGACGACCGCGGATCGCCGGCCTGGATCTGGGCCCTCGGCCTTTGCCTCGTGGCCCTGCTCGTGCTCGTGGTGGCCTGGCTCGCCGGCTGGATCCGATTCACGACCGATCCCCGGGTGACCGAGATCATCGCGCTGCAGGAGCAGGCGCGGGAGCGGTTCGGCACGGGGAGCGGGCCTTCGAGCCTCGCCGATGCGGCGGCCATGGCCACGTCGATGATGGAGATCCGGCAGAAGGTGGAGGCGCTGCCCGAGCATCTCCGGCCTCAGGCCGAGCAGGCGGGCCGAAGCATGTTCCAGACGGCATTCCGGGCCCGGATCGACGGCTATTTCGCGCTGCCACCGGAGCAGCGGCAGGCCGAGATCGACCGCCAGATCGACCAGGAGGAGGTGATGCGGAAGGCCTTCGAGGCGGGCCGCACGGTGGCCAATGCACTTGGCGGCGGTCAGGGCCAGGCGGCTGGCTCAACGCCTTCGGCGCCGACTCCGCCGCCCGGCGGGCCGGGTGGACCCGGCGGACCAGGTGGCAGTCGCTCGGAGGAGGAACGGAACCGCTGGCGGAAGTCGATGATCGATCGCACCACGCCGCAGGAGCGGGCACGCTACACCGAGTGGCGGCGGGCGATGGATGCCCGTCGCGAGCAGCGGGGCCTGCCGAGCGGCTGGCCGCGGTGAGGCCGCCGCGCGGCGAGACGAAGGGCAACCGACCATGCACGACACGCTCGGCCTCCTCGAGGAGGCCCGCCAGTTGGCTTCCGACGTCGGCTACGTCGTCCGGGAGGAGCCGCTGGGTGAGCTGGTCGGTGGACCGTGCGTCGTGGGGGGCGAGCGACGCATTCTCCTGAATCTCGAGCAGGGGCCGGCGGAGCGGCTGGAGGTGATCCTGCGGGCGCTCGCCGCCGATCCCCGAGTGGAGCCCGAGCCCAAGAGCCGGCTGCTCGCCAAGCGGCTCGCGGCGGCGGGCGGCGGTCACCGATAGAGGCCGTGCGTGGCGATGTATCGCTCGACGGCGCGGGGCGTCCGGTAGCGGATGCTGTGGCCGGCCGCGATGGAGGCCCTGAGGTCTGTGGCCCGGATGCCGACGGCCGGCATCCGCACGCGCCGGGCGAGCAACGCGGCCACGGCCTCGGGGCCGAGCAGATCGGCGAGTGCGCCGTCGGCCACCGCCGCGGAAAGGTCGTCGAGCGCGTCCCGCTCGACCGGCACGATGTCGGCCAGCGTCGCGATCCGCCGCGGCTCCCGCCAGGTCGGTAGGCCGGCCAACGCGTCGGGGCCGAGCAGGAGCACGAGCGCATCGCCCGGATGCGCCGTCGGGAGCGTCGTGAGCGTGTCGACCGTGTAGCTGGTGCCGCCCCGGTCGAGTTCGAGGGAGGAGACGCTGAAGGCGTCGTGGCCGCCGATCGCGAGCGCCAGCATCTCGAGGCGGTGCCGGCCCTCGGCCAGGATCCGGCCCGGCTTGTGGGGCGGAGCGGCGGCCGGCACGAACACGACCCGGTCGAGCCGGGCCTGCTCCCGGGCGCACTCCGCGGCGATCAGGTGCCCGAAGTGCACGGGATCGAAGCTCCCGCCGAACACACCGATCCGCATGACGTTTGTTCCAGGTTTCCAGATCGCTGCGAGCACTTCACTTGTGGAACTAAGCGTACCGATTTCGTCGGCGTGTCGTCGCCGGGGGCTTGTCTGGCCACCTGGGCACGCGCGACCCCGAGCCCGCGCGCGATCCTCTAGAATCCTTGGCATGCCAGCTGACCAGCCCACCCAGCGGGATCTCTTCGAGCACCGGCCCGCGTGGGCCGAGGACGATCTGCGGGTGGGCACGATCGCGACCGTCGTGCTCCCCGACGGGGTCGACAAGCCGCTCGACTATCTGGTGCCGGAGCAACTGGCCGCGACGGTCGAGCCGGGGCGCCGCGTGCAGGTGCCGCTGGGCCGGGCCAACCGGCTGCGGCTG
>JBILOA010000336.1:0-3338 GCA_044374735.1 Pirellulales bacterium
CCAACGTCCGCTCCAGCGTGGCGATGTCACGGGTCGCTTCCACCACCCCGGCCAGAAGCTCCGCCTGCCGCCCCAGCACGCCCTGATGCCGCTCGAGCCCATGGATCGCCGTGGCCAGCGACTCCGCTGCCGTCGTCCACCGATCCTCGCGTTGGGCGGCCGCCTGGTCGTTGGCCGAGGCCAGCGACGCCGCCCAGGTCGCGAGACTCCGATCAAGCGTGGTGGCGAGCGTCCGCGAGAATGCCTCGCCTCCTTGGACCACGAGCTGCTGGATCCCCTGAGAGGCGGTTCGCTCGAGGGAGCGCCAGGCCTCCTCCTGCGACTCGAGCAGGCGGCCCGCGCCCTGGGCCATGACGTCGCCGAGCCGGGCCACCGCCAACGCAGTCGACTCGCCCTCGCCCACCGACTGAAACCGGCCGGCCAGCGCCGTCCAGGCGGCCTCGTCGACGCGGCCGAGGAGCACCTGCTCGTAGCGGTCGACCACGAACTGCAGGAACATCAGCACCATCGACAGCCCGAGCGCGGTCGCCGTGGTGTCGAAGGCGGTGCCCAGCCCCGCGACGACGCCCGAAATGTTCTCGAGTTGCGTGGGCGAGAGGCTCGCGATCGCCACGGTGATTCCGATCACGGTCCCGAGGAAGCCCAGGATCGGGATCGCCCAGACGATGAACCGCACGAGCCCGTAGCCCTGCGAGGCGCGAGCCGCGTCGATGTCGGACAGATACTTGAGGTGATCCTCGAGGCCGTCCGCCGAGCCGGTGCGAACGACCAGATCGAGCGCCTCGCGAAGGCGGCGGGGGAGATGCGCGTCGTCGGCCGGCAGCGCGGCGACGAGGTCGACGGCCGCGGCCGGATCCTCGCCACCGGCGGGAACCGGACCGAGGAGCGCCGTCCCCACGCGACGCATCTGACCAACGATGGTGGCCCCGTGGATGGCGAGCGCCGCGAGACCGATGCAAAAGAGCGTGACCTCCGCGTATTCGACCCAGTGGCCGGCCAGGTAGCGGATGACGGTGGGGTCCGTGATCACACCGCCGTGAATCAGGGCGAAGAAGGCGAAGGCGATCGCGCCGCCCCAGAGCAGGGGCGACCGCAGGAGCGCCGCAGACAGGCTGTTGAGATTCGACACCAGCGGTTGCCTCCGGAGGCCAGGACGCGGGTCGCCGACGACGTGACGGCGGCCCGCTCCATCGTCTCCATCGGTACGTCTTGCCTGACCGATTGAACAGAAACATTCGTCACGGTGAAACGCCCGTCCGACGGCGGCATGACAGGCCAGGCAGGCAGGCCAGGCAAGACAGGCAAGGGCGCCTCTGGGCCTTGCGATCCGGGACCGTGGCCGACTACCGTCCGGCTCGCGGCTCAGACCATCGCTGCAGCCGTTCCCACGGAAGCCACCGTCCATGTCGTTCCCTGCGAGCCTCCGGAGCCTCGGCATGCTGACGCAGGGCAGGCGGCTGGCCGCGGTGGCCATCCTGGGCGTCATCGGCGGCTGGTGGGCAACCGACCTGGCCGCCCAGCGACCTGCCGCGCCGGGGGGCAGCGGGCCGCTGTGGATCTCCGAGTCCAGGCTCGACGAGACCCGGCGCCTGCTCGTGGTGATCGACGAAGTGGGCCGCCATGCCGCCCTCTACCACGTCGACGCGGCAGCCGGAACGCTCACGCTCAAGAGCACCCGGGACATCTCCTGGGATTTGTCGGTCGGCGATTTCAACGCCCAGGAGCCCAGGCCGGCGGCCATCCAACGGATGCTTCAACTGCCTCCGGCACAGGCTCCCTGAGGCCCGGGCCGGGCAGTGAATCCGCAGGGCGGCCTGTGACGGCCCTGCCGACGGTACCGGCTGTCGCCCCCCCGGATACACTGGGGTTGGCGTCGGGTCGATGACTCCCGATGACGCCGCGACCTCCGGGGGACGACCCGCGGCACCCCAGGCGCTCAGAGGCGCACGACATGATGGCTGGGAAGTTCCTCTCGCTCGAAGAAGCCGCCCGCCGGCTTGGCGTCAGCATCGACGAAGTCAACCGACTCGTCGATCGCAAGGAACTGTTTCCCATGCGGGACGGGGCCACGATCAAGTTCAAGGTCGACGAGATCGAGCGGGTGGCCGCCGATCTCGGTGTCGGGGCCACCGACGACGATGACGACCTCTCGCTCGAACTCTCCTCGCCAGGTCTGGGCGGGTCGCTCTTGGGCCCAGGCTCGGGGGGATCAGGGGGTGAACTCGCTCTCGGCGAGGCGGTCGACGAGGAATCGATCTTCACCGGCGACGACGGGGGTGGAGGTGCCGTCGCCGGCTCACAGACCGTCGTGCGCGGGGGAGCCCCGGCGATTGGCTCGGGCACATTCGATGTCGACGATCTGGCGCTCGAGTCGATCGTGGGAGCATCGTCACCCTCGCTCGGCGGTGGCGATGCGAAATCGCCCCCAGCAGACTCCGGCACGCTCGCCATCGACCTCTCCAATCTGGGCGGGTCGATCGTCGGTGGGTCGCTCGCGGGTGGATCGGTGCCCGGGCTTTCCTCCCCGAGCGGGCTCGGTGGCTCGCTCGCCGGCGCCGTCGACAGCGGGCTCTCGTTGGAAGGGGGCGAACTCGACGTCTCGGGAGTCGACCTCGATGCCGACGTCCGGATGGGGGCGGCCCCCGGATCGGCGATTGAGGCGCTCGGCGGATCCCTGGCGGGCGAGGCCTTTGAACTCGGAGCCGACGCGTCCGACGAGGATAGTGCTTCGGTCGTGATCTCCACCGAAGAGACCGGCGACTCCAGTTTCTTCGGCGCCGCCATGGACGACTCCGCGTCCGCCTCCTTCGGCGACGCCAGCGGATCGGCGGCCATTTCCGGGGGCACGCCCGCCGATTTCGAGATGCCCTCCCTGACGCCGCCCTTCTCCGTCTGGCAGGTGGTGGGGCTGATCTGCTGCACGCTCCTCCTGTTCGTCTGCGCCCTGGTGGTGTTCGACGTGCTGACGACCGTTCGCGGCCCCCAGGGCAGCCCGATTTCGAGCCCGTTGATCAGCGCCTTGGCCGACACCTTCGGGTGGTGAGCAGCGGTCGCCCCGGCCGGGTCGGGCTATACTGACGAGGAGTTTTCGCCCTCGTTTCGGCCTGGCCCGCCGCCCAGTGGCTGCCGCGGCCCGTCGCCTGCATGACCTTCCGCTCTCCGCCACCTCTCCGAGCCTTCGGTGCACGGCCCTGCGGCTGGCTTTTCCGGGCCGGCACGGCCGGCTGCCTGTCGCTGTTCGCAGCGTGCGACGACCCGACCGGCATCCGGCCCGGTGACGTCCGGTTCTATGAAGCCGCCAAGGAGCCAGTCGTGACGGACACGACCGCCGGGAGCCA
>JBILOA010000017.1:0-10915 GCA_044374735.1 Pirellulales bacterium
GCAAGAAGTCCAAGCGTCGAAAGGGCTGTAACGACCGGGTCCACCTTCTCGCCTGTCGTCCAGTTGATACCCTGTGCAGTCAGGTCGCGGATGTCACCGATTATGAGGAAGTCTGTTGCGATGCCTGCCGCCTTCCCTACGGTCTCGTCGCTCGTACCCTCGAGAACACCTTCGACGAGTTTGCTGGCTTGGTAGAGCCAACTTTCGCGTTTGGTGTTGATGGTCTCAAAAAGGGCCACAGCCTCTGGGTTCTCGCTGACATAGTCGTACTGCATGAAGAACCGAAGGTAGTCAGCGGCCTCTGCGTATCGCTCCTCATTCACCAATGCCTGTGCCTGCGGAAGCGGGTCGACGTGACTCAAGGCGGCAACCCGCAGCTCCTGCTCCACAAAAAGTACGTAGCCAGCCACGCATCCAAGTGCCGTGACAAGAAGCTTCGCTCCCAAGCGGATCATGGATGTGGGCCCTTTAAGCCTCATGAGGCAGTGATTCCGAGTTCACTGTTGAATCGGCCGGAGGTATCGAATGCAGGCATCTCCAAGCCGACGGACGAGGATGTAGTTCGCTCCACCCTCGGTAAAGCGACGTCCAGCTCCCCTTGTTGCTGTTGTCACAATCTTGCCCATAGAGCCCACTGCCACGCCCGCCGCCCCTGTCCGCTTGCTTCGGCTACGCCTCAGGGGCGATCCGTTGGCAGGCCTACCCTGATGATAGAAAATGGTGCCATCACTCGGGGCAGGTCAGGCCCCACGGGCACGGCTAGTCGCCGAGCCCGTACCGGTGGCGAATGAGCCGGAGGAACCACGACTCCGGGAGAAGCTTTCGCAGCCGCATGAGCAGCGGGGCCGGTGCGGCGACCGGGAAGCGGAGCCGCCAGCCGCGGTCCATGACCGCCCGATAGATCGTGTCGGCCACGACCGTGGGGCTGCTGCCGGCCGCCTTGCCGGTGGCCAGCGAGATCGCCTCGCACCGCGCGACGAACTCGTCGTACCCGCCGTCGGCCGGCGTGGCGGACCGCTGGCGGCTGCGGCCGTAGAAGTCGGTGGCGATCTTGCCGGGCTCGACCAGCCGCACCCGGATGCCGAACGGCCGCAGTTCGAAGGCCAGCGATTCGCTGAAGCCCTCCACCGCCCACTTCGTGCCGTGGTAGATGCTGTAGAGCGGAAACGTCACGCGGCCGCCCATCGACGACACCTGCACGAGCGTGCCCCCCTGCTGCCGCCGCAGCAGCGGCAGTACGGCCCGGGTCACCCGCATGAGGCCGAAGACGTTGGTCTCGAACTGGCGGCGGATCAGGTCGTCGTCCATCGACTCGAACACCCCGTCGACCCCGTACCCCGCGTTGTTCACCACCGCGTCGAGCCGGCCGAACGCTCCGTGCACCGCCCCGACGGCGGCCTCCACGCTCTCCGTCGACGTCACGTCGAGCGGCAACACCCGCACGCCCGCGAGCGACGCGAGGTCGTGCCCGTCCTCGGGCCGCCGCATCGTGGCGGCCACCTGCCAGCCGGCGGCCGAGAACGTCCGGACCGTCGCCCTGCCGATCCCGGACGAGGCCCCCGTGACGAGGATCGCCCGGGGAGAAGCGGCGCTGGACACGGTGGCTTTGATCCTGGGAGTTTGGTCGAATCGACGCCGGTCCTTAGCATAGTGGCTTCGTGCCGCAGACAATTCGCGGACCGGCTGGAGGAAGGCTGCTCTCAGGATGGCTGATGGTCAGGGCTCCGGCCCGTCACACCGCCGGCGCGGCACGCTCGAGGATCACCTCCCCGCCACCGACATCATCCCGCTGCCGGAGGTTTCGCCGGAGGCGTGGCGGCGGCTGCGGACGTCGGCCGTCCGGCGGATGCTCTGGCACTTTTGCACGGCCCGAAACCTGCTGGCCTACCGCGGCCGGTTTCACCACGACATCCTGGGCTACGGCTGGGCGGCCCTCTACCGGACGCTGCGGGTCGGACCGGTGGCCGTGACCAGCTTTCGCAACGAGGGCCACTTCCGGGCGGGCGAGCGGATCGTCGGCACCGGCGAGTTCGCCGGGATCTTCAAGCATGGCCGCGAGTCGTCCGATCTCCAGGACGTCATGCGGATCGTGAACCTCCGGCATCACGTCGCCGGCGTCGTCACGCCGCGACCGGCGGCCGACCTGCCCCGCGACTGCTCGGCCTGGCTGCCACCCGGGAGCCGGATGGCCGTCCGCGTGATCGATGGCTACGAGGCCGAATACGCGTCGATCGCGACGGCCTTCATCGAAAACCTCCGCCGCGGGCTCGAGGCCTGCGGCGTGCCGCGAAACAGCCCGGCTGGCCGGCGGGTGGCGGCCGAGATGTGCACGCTCATGTACCACTCCGCCGGGGCCGTGGGGCTCACCCGGGTGCCGCGCGACCTCGATGCCCACGACCGGTTCTCCGCGTCGTTCGAGGCCGCCTTCGCGGCCGATCCGCCGTCGCGCCGCGTTCGCCACATGGCCCAGGAGATCGCCGAGCGGATCCTGCCGGTCACGGCGGCGATGACGGGCATCGGCATGGAGGAGCACCTCGAGCGGCACGTCGACCCCGTGTCGCGTGACTGGCTCTTCCCCGATCCGACGAAGACGCTCGCCGAGGTCGCGCCGTGGTTCGACGAGTGGCAGGAACGCCGGCAACGGTCAGGCCGCACGGGTTTTCACAGCACCCGCGCCGCCGTCCGCCGCGCGCTCTGGGCCCGCGAGGATCTCGCGGCGCTGTGGCGGGCGTACGAGGCCGCCGACCAGGAGGGCCCGGAAGCCCGGCTCATCGGCGCGGTCCTCCTGCATGCGATCGACGAGCCGGACGATCCCTTGCGGATGAGACTGCCGCAGACGGTGACGCTCGCGGCCGGCGAGCCGCTCATCACCCAGGGGCAGCAGGTGCAGCGGATGCTGATCGTGCTCGAGTCGAGCGAGCCGCTCGTGGTCATGCGGTCTGCGGAGCCCGGACAGGAGCCGCGGGAGGTCGTGCAGCTCGCGGCGCCGAACGTCCTCGGCGAGATCGGCATGTGGCGACAGCGGCCGGCCGTGGCCACCGTGCTCTCCCGCCGGCCGGCGACCCTGCGGGTGATCTCGATCGACGCCAGGCAGTTCGAAGGGCTCAAGACCGACTCCGGATTCCGGGCCGCCACCGCCGCCTCCGTGCAGCGCCGGCTCACGCTGAACAGCCGGACGCTCGCCGCCACGCTCGGCGAGCAAGCCCGCACGACGCACGACGACCGACTCCGCTCGGTCGCCCAGCTGCTCGCCTTCCTGGGGGGCGACTCCCATGCTCCGCTCGATGGAGTGGTCGGCCTGCCCGAGGATGCCACGCCCGCGGAGTGCCTCGACGCGCTGCGTGAGCAGGCCCACGCGCTCGTGACGCAGGGACGGCTGCCCGAGGACGTGCAGCAGTCGCTGGAAAACGTGGTCGACGTGGTCGGCTGACACCAGCCTGGGGTTCGGGTTTATCTTGTTGCTGCAGCAGACGCGATGACACCATCACTCCCATCCCACGACTCTCCGCGCGGCACGCTCGACGACTTCCTCCCGCCCGAGGACATCGTTCCCCTGCCGCAGCTGACCGACGAAGACTGGGCGAAGGCCCGGCGCGGCGCGATCGCGGCCATGGCCCGCCAGTTCTGCACCCTCCGCAACCTGTGGGTGCATCGCGGCGCGTACGGCCGTGACTCGGTCGGCTACGCCTGGGGGGGCATTTATCGGTCGCTGTTGGTGCGGTCGATCGTCACCACGTCGTACCGCAACGAGGGACACCTGCGGGCGGGCCACCGCATCTTCGGCACCGGCGACTTCTTCCGCGGCGGCTTCGTGCTACCGGTGACGTCGGCGGCGTTTCGGGAGCTCATGCAGCTCGTCAACCTCCGGCACCACGTGGCGGGGGTGGTGGTTCCACAAGGGGACGGCGTGCGGGTGCTCGAAGGCTACGAGGCCGACTACGCCTACGTGGCCACGTCGTTCATCGAGTCGATTCGCCGTGGCTTCGCCGTCTGCGGCCTGCCGCCCCACAGCCCCCGTGGCCGCGCGGTCGGGGCCCACTTCTCCACGCTGCTCTATCAACTGGCCGGGTTCACCGGCCTGACCCGCATCCCCCGCGATCTGGCCGCCCACGAGCGGTTCCGGGACGCGTTCGATCGCCATTTGGCGGCCCGGCCGCCCACGCCGCGGGTGCGGCGGATGGCCCAGGAGATCGCCCGCCGGATCGCGCCGCTCACCGCGGCCATGGCCGACGAACCGGTCCGCGGTCACGTGCACCGCCACATGGATCCGGAGACGGCCGCGTTCCTCTTTCCCGAGGAGCCGGACAGCGAGCTCGAAACGCAGCGGGACGAGTGGCGGGCCCGGCTCCGCGGCGTCAAGCCCGAGGCGGGCTTCCAGGCGCGGGCCGACGACCGGGCCGCGGTCTGGCAGCGGCCCGACGTGGCCGCCCTGCACCAGGCCTA
Source organism: Pirellulales bacterium (assembly GCA_044374735.1). Lineage (GTDB taxonomy): Bacteria > Planctomycetota > Planctomycetia > Pirellulales > UBA1268 > QWPN01. Next base: position 4,444 of record JBILOA010000017.1, read on the forward strand.
TCTCGCCGCCGGCGCCGCCTTGACCACCGACCGGGTGATCGGATCCATCCTGCTCCATGCACTCGACGCCGGCCTGAACGCGGCCGCGCCGCTCGAACGGCGGACGGTCGACCTCGCCGCCGGCGAGGCCCTGATTCGCGAGGGGGAGACGCCGGGCGAGATGTACGTGGTGCTCTCCACGACGGCGCCGCTGGTCGTGCTGCAGGGCTCGGAATCCTCCGCCGAGCCGCGGCTGATCGCCGAGCTCACGCCGCCGACCGTGCTCGGCGAGATCGGCATGTGGCGGAACCGGCCGGCCGTCGCGACCGTGCTCTCGCGGCTTCCGAACCGGGTCGAGATGCTCGTGATCGATGCCGCGCGGTTCGAGACGCTCAAGCAGGAACCGGGCTTCCGGGTGGCGACGGCGGCGGCGGTCCAGCGGCGGCTGGCGGTGAATGCCACGCTCACCGGCACACTGCTCGACGAGGCCGTCGCACGGACCGGTGATCGGCGACTGGCGTCGATCGCCCACTTGCTCCGGTATCTCAACGGCGACGCGAACGCGTCGCTCGACGTGATCATGGACCTGCCCATCGACGCCACTCAGGCCGAGTGCGTGGAGACCCTCCGGCTCCAGGTCGCCACGGTGATCGAGGCGGGCGGCCTCGATCCCGCGCTCGCGCAGCACCTGACGAACGTGGTGGCCACCATCGGCTGACCGTTGCAGCGTCGACAGGCGTGCATGGCCGGAGCGGCTGCGCTAAGCGGCGTCTGGCTGCAGTCCGCCCGGAGGGCGGCGGAACGTGAACGCGGCGACGGCCGCTGCCGCGAGGAGCAGCAGGCTGCTGGCATAGAAGGGCGTGCCCAGCCGCCAATCGTCGGCCGGATAGCCCGAGACCGCCACGAGCAGGGCCGAGCCGATCGCGGGCGCCACCGCCGCCGCCACGCTGTTGAGCGCCGCGAGCGAACCCAGGACCCGGCCCTGCGATCCGCCACCGGCCGCCTGCGACACGAGCGTCGTCATCGCCGGGCCGCACATGAAGCCGAGCACGTTGGTGGCGATCGCCGCGTAGATCATCCAGGGCTCCCAGGCGACGCCATACGCCACGAAGGCCAAGGCCGCCGACAGCAGGCCGGCGATCGTCAGCCACCGCGGTGACCGCCACCGGAGCACGAACCGGATCAGCACGCCCTGGGCGATCACGAGCATGAGGCCGTAGGCGAACAGCGACCAGCCGGTCTCCCGCGGTCCCCAGCCGAACTTGAACTGCATCATCAGCGCCCAGGTGGCCGGGAGGATGAACTGCGCGAGGTAGGCCAGGGTGAGCACCACCGCCAACGGCCCGACGCCGCGCAGGCTGGCCAGATCGTGGATCGACGAAAAGGGCGTGAGCCGCTGCCAGGCCAACGGCCGGCGATGTTCGGCAGGCAGCGTCTCCGGCATCACGAACAGGCCGAAGGCCGCGTTCACCGCGGCCAGCCCCCCGGCCACGAAGAAGGGGAGGTGCAGATCGATACCACCGAGCAGGCCGCCGAGCACCGGCCCGAGGATGTATCCGAGCCCCACCATCGACCCGATCAGCCCGAACCGCTGGCCGCGCTGCGCCGGTTCGGTCACGTCGGCGACCGCCGCCTGCGCGAGGGCCACGTTCGACTGCGAGAAGCCGCTCATGAACCGCAGCACCACGAGCGCCGCGAGCGACCGCGCCAGCCCCGTGAGCAGGAGGCATCCGGCCATCGCGGCGAAACTCGCGAGCAGAATCGGCCGGCGGCCGAACCGGTCCGACAAGGCCCCGAGGATCGGGGCGCCGATGAAGTTGGCGGCTCCGAAGCTGCAGGCGACGACCCCGTACCAGAAGGCGTTGTCGGCCTTCGAGTCGGAAAAACTCCCCACCAGCGCCGGCAGCACGGGCATGATCACGCCGACGGCGATCATGTCGATCAGCACCGCCATCAGGATGAAGAAGATCGTGGCGGTCGGGCGGTGGGATGTCATTTGGAGGCCGAGACAGTAGGCTCGACGCGAGGTGCAAGACGCCCAAGAGACGCCCATGAGTCCGACGATCATACCCGGCTGCTTGGCCGCGCTCGGTGCGCCTCCTGACGGAGGACTGCCCGGGCTGTTGTCGCGGACCACGCTCGAACGGTTCGAGGTGCTCCAGACGCCCGGCCTCTGGGGACACGATCCGGCCGAGAACGCGTATTGGCTCGCTGCCGGAGGCCCGGCCCCGCCGCCAGCCGCCAGCCGCCGTCTCCTCGAGGCGATCGAGCAGGTGATCGCGGGGGCCGAGCGGCTCGTCGACATCGCGTCGCTCGAGCCTTTTGCCTCGGGCGAGTTCGCGGCGGCGATTCGGCGCGGGCTCGCGCGGGCCGCCCACCGCGGCCATCCGCTCACGGTTCGCATCATGTACGGCCGGCATCGGTTCGTGAAGCAGACCGACGCCGATTTCGAGGACTCGATCCGCGACCTCACGACCGACCTGCCTCCCGACTGCGGGCTTTGCCTGCACGCCTGTCGGATGGAAACCTCGAATAATCAATCCAGACCCTCCTGGAACCATGCCAAGATCGTGGCGGCCGACGGCCGCGAGGCGATCGTCGGGGGCCACAACCTCTGGCACGCCGACTACCTGGGTTTCGCGCCGGTTCACGATCTCTCGGCCCGGTTCACGGGGCCGGCGGCCCACGAGGCCCATGCCTTCCTCGACCGGCTCTGGGACTGGGTGGCCCGTGAGCGTGCCGCGCCCTCCGCCATCGGATCGATGACGTTGAGCGGTTGGTCCCGCGGCAGCATCAAGGCCGGCGAGGTGGTCGCGTCGGTTCCCCTGCCGGCCGCCGCCCCCGGGCCAATCGAGGCGTTGGCGGTGGGCCGCCTGGGAACCGGCGTGCTCGCCGACGCGCGAACAGCCGTCATCGGCAGCGCCGTCGCGGCCAGTGCGTTTCGGCAGGCTCGTTCGACGATCCGCCTCAGCCAGATGGATTTCGGCTTCCACTGGGACGGCGTCAACTACTGGGCAGACGACGTCGTCGCGGCCCTGGCCGACGTGCTCACCGCCCCGGACCGCAGCGTGGAGGTCTTCCTCGTCCTCAGCGAGCCGGGCGCGAAGACCGCGGCGGGCGGGCCCTATTCCTTCGGCACGACCTTCGCCGACATCGACGCGAAGATGCGGGCGGCGATCGGCGCCCGACCGCTGACCGGCCGTTTCCACCGCGCAGCCTTGCGGTTTTCGGAATCCGGCGACCGCTGGCGGCATGGCGACCTGGAACTGAAGATCATCAACCACGCGAAGCTGTGGATGGTCGACGACCGTGCCTTTCACATCGGCTCCGACAACATCTACCCGCACAACCTCCAGGAGTTCGGCTACGTGGTGGAATCGGAGCCGCTCGCCCGCGAGGTGCTGGCCGACTACTGGGAGCCGGCCTGGAGGTTTTCCGGCCGCGGCTCGTGAGCCACGCTCCACGCCTCTCGCCCAGGGGCCCGTTCCACGCCCACGCGAGCCGTGCCGGGTCCGACGGGCTGTCGGGTTCCTGACCCGCCCGACGTGGTTCCCCGACGGAGCCGTCGACCGGGCGGGTTCGCTGGACCGACGAAAGCGTCCCATCCCCCCGGGGACGGCCGGCTGCCCCGATTTCCGCCGCCAGTGGCCGGCCGCGACGGCAGCCCCCTAGCATCCCGCGACCACCACACGCCACGGATCGTCCGGCGCATCGAACGCAGGTATCGCGAACCTTCCGGTCGGGTCTATGCGATCGAGGCGCTCGGCGATGACCGGCACGGGCAATCCGTTCAACAACGGGATCGTGGCCGACGCGTGGTCCCGGCCCGTCGTCAACGTCCCCGAGATCGCCCGGAATGTCTTCGAGCTGCTGCTCGCCTCGCTCGCGGACGTCCGCACGCAGCGCAAGCGGCGGTCGATCCTGATTCACGGCGCCCCGGGGAGCGGCAAGACCCACCTGCTGGCGCGGCTGCGGGCGGCCGTCGCGACCGAGACGGCCGAACCGCCTCCATTTTTTTGCTACGTCCGGCTGGCGACCACGCCCAACATGATGCACCGCCACCTGCGGGCGTCTCTGGTGCGGGATCTGCTGCGAAAGGACGACCGCGGGATCACCCATCTCGAGGCCGCGCTGCTCGACTCCCTGGCGGCGGAGACGGGACAGCCGGCGGAGCCCGGGCAGGCGGCCGCCCGGCTGGAACGGCTCCGCAGCGACGCCCTCTCATGGGACGAACTGCGGGAGGCCTACGGCGAAGTCTGCATGCGGCTCGGCCTCGACTATTCGCTCGCCCGCGCGTGCCGGCTGTTTCTCGTGCACCAGCACCGGGCGGAGGTCAGCCATTGGCTGAAGTCGGGCGACCTGCCCGAAACCCTTCGCGAGGAGTTGGGCTTCGACACCTCGGCCGGCCGAACCGAGGCCGAGGGCCAGGAACGGGCGGCCGCCGGCATGGTGCACCAGTTGGCCCGCCTGATCGTCGACACGCGGCCCTTCGTGCTTTGTTTCGATCAGATCGAGTCGCTGCAACTGTCGCCCGACGACCGGACCGGCTTTTTCGCCTTCGGCAGGCTGGCGGCCGATCTGGTGGACCAGATCGAGAGCCTGTTCCTGATCACCTGCGTCCAAAGCGGCTTGTGGCCGCTGGTGCGACAGGCCATCGCGGCGGCCGACTTCCACCGCCTGGCCCAGGACGAACGGCTGCTGAAGCCGATCACCGCGGACGAGGCGACCGCCTTGATCCGCGCCCGCCTCGATGCGTCGCCAGCACTGCGCCACGATCCGCGGCGCGACGCCGACCCGCTCTGGCCCCTCGGAGCCGACGGCCTGCGGACCTTCCTGGGCGAGGGCGACTGCACTCCCCGCCGGCTGATCGCCGTCTGCCGGGAGGCCTTTCCCCACGCATTCGGGGAGCCGCCCGACATCGCCGCCATGCTCTCCGATCTGTTCGAGCGCCGCCGGCTCGACGCGTTGGCCGCGTTGGACGACACGACGGCGACCTTCGTCCACGGGCTGGCGATCATGGTCGCCGTGCGGCTGCGGGTGCCCGTCTCGACCTCGGCGGCGCGGCAGGACGTGGACCTCGTGATCTCGCTGCCCGGCCGCCAGGTGGGGATCAGCGTCTGCAACCAGGAGGGCAGCGGCCTCGCCAGTCACCTCAAGCACATGTCCCAGCACCCGCTGGGCCTGCGGGAAGAGCGGATCCTGGTGCGAGACATGCGGCTGCCGATTCCGCACACCTCCCGTCGGGCTTGGGAGTATTGGGAACGACTGGCGACCAGCCGGGAAGTGACCGCGGAGGGCATCCCACGGATCCGTGCCCTCTGTCCGTCGCCGGAGCTGCTCGCATCGCTGGAGGCCGTGCGGTCGGTCACCTCCGACGCCAACGCCGGGGAGCTCGAGTGCCGCGGCCGCACGATCCCGCCGCACGCCGTCGATGCATGGATTCGCGGCGACCTGCGAGACGAGCAGCTCGACTGGCTGCTGGCCGAGGTCGAGCGCGGCCCCGCCCGGCGCGCGACCGCCGGGCAGCCGGCCCGCACGCCGCTCCAGGACGCCGTCCTCGAGCAGCTCCAGCGGCTCCACGTGATGCGGGTCGAGGAGCTCGCCCTGGCGACGGCGGCCAGCCCCGAGGAGATTCGCCGGCTGACGGCGGCCGGCGAACCGGTCTTCGGCGTGCTCGGCGACCCGGCGGTGCTGGTCTACGAGCGGTTCGGGAGGTGAGGCCATGCCGGTTGAAGTCAGCATTCGCGAGATCCGGAAGCAGCTGCTCGTCGAGGCCGCCGGCTTGACGTCGGGCGACGACCGCGGCGCCACGATCGCCGAGTTGACGGGCGCCTTCCACGACACGATCGCCGCCTTGTTCAGCACGACCTCCCGCCTGTTCGTGAACACGGTGCTCGAGGACGTCGCCATCGGCGGGCCGACCTGGAAGGCCGCGCTCGTCGACGCCGTCTACCGGGAGCTCGTGGGGCCGCTGCTGGAGCGTGACCGGGCGGTGCTCTCGCAGCTCCCGGAGGAAGTGGCCTCCTTCTGGGACGCCGAGGTTCGGCTCTGCGACTGGCTGACCAACCTGTTGCTCGAAGAACATCGCAAACACGGGTCGCTCGACGCCACGCGGAACCTCGCCCTGTGCGAGCAGCTGCTGCGGGCCGAGTTGCGCGAACCATCCTGGCGCGACAGCGTGATCCTCACCGGCCGGGCCGATGCGCTGGTCCGGGTGCCGGACACGAGCGACTGGTGTGTCGTGATGCTCCAGACGGTCGGCATGCCCAACGACGCGGATTCTGCCATGGCGGCGCTCTACGGCATGCTGCTGCCGCCCGATGAACGGCCATCCGAGCAGACCCGCGTGATCTCCTTCTCCCCGGAGATCAAGGAGCGTTTGATCACGGCGGACGAACTGCGGGCGACGCAGGCCAGGGTCAAGGCCACGATCGGCAGGATCGCCGGCGTGGAGAGCCCGGCCGCGGGCGATGGTCCTCGTGTGCCGTCGCGG
>JBILOA010000337.1:0-3302 GCA_044374735.1 Pirellulales bacterium
GTTGGCGCCACCCAGCACGAGCGTGCCGTTGCCGATCTTCGTCAGCGACCGGGCATTGCCGCCGTCGCCGATGCCGCCGCCCACGGTGAGCGTGTTGGCGACGACGGCCACGGTGCGGTCGCCCGTCATCGAGACGCCACCCGTGCCCAGGTTCAGCGACTGTGTGCCAACGAACTGGAAGTTGCCCGACCAGGTCTGGGTGTTGTTGGTCGAGAGGGCGAGGCTGGCGACCGAACTGTCGAGGTTGCCGCCGGCGAGTGTGAGTGACCCGGTGCCCAAGGCCGCCGCGTTACCGAGCGAGAGCGTGCCGGCCGAGAGGGTGACGCCGCCGTCGAAGGTGTTGGCCCCGGCAAGCCCAAGAAAGCCGTAGCCGCTCTTCGTGAGCGACGTGCCGGCTCCGGAGACGGCCCCTCCCAGCGTGAGCGAGCCCTGCGGAGCGGGGACGTCGATCGTCGGCGTGCCCGCCGCGGGCAGCGAGACCGCACCGTTGACGGTCAGCAACTGGTTGCCGTCGTAGATGAAACTCCCGAGGACGGTCAGGGGATTGGCGACCGTGGCCGTGGTTCCCGCCATCAGCCGTGAGTTCGCGCCCAGCGTGAGCGTGCCGGTGCCGAGCGGGCCGGCGGTGACGGTCGAGCCGACGGTGGAGGGCGTGCTCGACGCGGCCACGATCAGTCCGGTGCCTGGGTCGATCGCATAGCCGCCGGCAAACGTGCTCGTGGCGGCGCCCAGCCGGAGGACACCGCCCCCGGCGACGGTGAGCGTGCCGGCATTCTGGACGATCCCGTCGAGCGAGAGCGACGGGGTCCAGGGCCCGATCGTGCGGCCGTCGTAGGCGACCGGATTGACCGTGATCGTGCGGGCCGCCCCGGCGAAGTCGACGGTGCCCGTGATCGTGGCCATGGTGGCCACGTTCATGCTGCTGGCCGTAATCCCGCCGGTGAGCGTGAGCGTGCCGCCGGTGGCGAGGGTGGGCGTGGCCGTGCCGCCGCGGTTGTCGAACACGACGCCGGCGAGCGTGTTGGCACCCGTGAGCGTCAGGGAGGAGCTGCCCTCCAGCGTGACCACGTTGGAGGACGCGATCTGGCCGGCGTTGGTGACCATCGTCATGCCGGCATTGCGGAGCGTGAGGCCGCCGGCGGGGATCACGACGGTGCTCGCGGCTCCCGTCAGGTCCACCTGGCCCTGATTGACAACCGTGCCTCCCGTGTAGGTGTTGGCGGCGGAGAGATTCGTCTTGTTGGACGTGCCGCGGCCCTCCGTCGACGAGATGACAAGCCGCACCGGTCCGCCGGCGTTGTCGGCCACGCGGGCACTGACGGTTGATACGCGGTTCGAGCCGCCTATGGGGAGCCAGTAGAGATAGAGATCGCCGCCCACGCCGGCCGCCCCCGCCGTGAGCGTGCCGTTGGAGAGGGTCTGGGTGATGGTGTCGTTCTCACTCGTCAGCAGCAGGCCGCCGCTCGCGAGGCCGAGCGTGTTGCCGCCGAGATCGATCGTGATGCCACCGGCGCGGGTGACCAGGGCGTTGACGGTGGCGTTGCCAGTGAGCGTGGCGCCGGCCGTGATCCGCACGTTCTGGGTGGGATTGGACCCGGCCGCGAGGGTCGTGGAGTCGTAGCCGGGGAAGCCGGCCGCATTGAGTTCACCGACACCGAGCCCGGTCACGTAGCCGGCAAGTTCACGGTCCCGAATCGCCCACGACCCGATGATGTTGTTGGTGAGCGTGGGGGCGGCGGCGATCAACGTGCGGTCATTGCTCCCGATCTGACCGTTGGCGGTGGCGAACCGAACCACGCCCGACGAGCCGACGGGCCGCGACAGCGACGACAGCGTGAGGTCGGCCGACTGCACGCCGGTGTCGCCGTCGTCGGTGTTGATCATGTTGAACCCGCCGGCCAGGGTGACTGCGCCCACCGTCTCGGTCGTGATCCCGTTGGCGCGGCCGTAGAGATCGAGCCGGCCGCCGCGGAGGGTGATCGGCGCCGCGTCGGGCAGCCGATCAGCCAGGTCGAGCGTGCCCCGGTTGTTGAGGTAGAGATTGGCGTAGTTGAGCGCGACGCCGGAGGTGCCGGAGAGCCGGGCGTCGTCGATCAGCTGGAGCACGCTTCCGGTGATGACGGTGGCGCCGGTGTACGGATTATCGGCGTAGAAGTTGCGGGTGTTACCGGTCGCCGCCTGGACATAGGTGATGGGACCCGTGATCCGGCCGCGAACACCGCAGGAGTGGCCGACGTGATCACGCCGCCAGAGCCGGCGTAGTCGTTGTTGTTGGGGGAGCGGAAATAGCCGAACAGCTGGGCCGTGCCGCCGAGGTCGAGCGTGGCCGCCGGCCCGATGGCGAGGCTCTGCGTGTTGGCCGTCACGCCCTGGCCGGAGAAGAGCGTGTGGTCGCCGCCGGCGAGGGTCGTGGTGCCGCCGGTGAGCGTGAAGGCGCTGGTGCCGGTGTTGAAGTATTGGCGGGCGGAGAAGGTGAGGCTGCCACCGAGCCCCTTGGTGAGGTTGTAGGCATTGACGAGCGTGCCCGAGACGTTGAGCGACGCGCCGTCGGCCACATTGAGGGCGTAGTCGTAGGTGGTGCCGGTGCTGTTGACCACCACGCCCGGGGCGATCGTGGCCGTGCCCGACTGCACGAGGATGTTGCCGGCGGTGAGGCCGACGGTGGGCGTGCCGGCCGCGGCCGAGAGGGTGGCCGTGGAGCCGAAGGCGAGCGCGTTGACGGTGCGGTTCAGGGCGGCTGCGTTGGCTGTCAACCGGGGCGTGGCAGTCGCGGCCGCCGTGGCGATGTCGTTGCCGCCGTAGGCCGAGAAGGCGCGGATGCTGCCGGAGGAATAGGTGGCGAAGTTGGTGCCGGCCGAGTCGATCACCACGGCGGCGGGGATGAGGCCGGAGACGAGCGTGGGGGCGGTGGTGAACGAGACGGTGGCCGCGGCCGTGCCAAAGTCGGCACCGGTGCCGCCCGAGCGGAAGGTGAGGATCGAGCCGCCGTCCACATCGTTGCCGTCCAGGTTGGGGAAGGCGAGCGTGGCGTTCTGTGCCGAGGTGACGACCTGGATGGTGTTGCCGCCCCAGTAGCTCCGAAGCCGGCCCATCGTCTCGCTCGTGGCGGCCGAGCCGTTGGCGACCAGCCGCAACTCGCCGTTGGTGAGGTTCGTCGGGCTCGTGCCACCGAGGCGGTTGACGACGTTCGTGCCCGAGTTGTCGAGCACGAGCGTGTCGCCGGAATAGACCTCGACATTGGCGGTGTTGGTGCCGACGGCACCCGCCCCGCTAAACACCATCGTGCCCCCGCCCCCGTAGAG
>JBILOA010000339.1:0-3300 GCA_044374735.1 Pirellulales bacterium
GAGGCCGCGGCTCGAGGCGCCGAGCGACGCCGCGATCTGGGCGTCGGCCGGTGAGGCCGGCTGGGGCGGCGACGTGGAGCGGTTCTGCCACGGGATCGGCTCCGACCATCCGCTGCGCCGGTTTCCGCTGGTGGTCGTGGTGGATGACGCGAGCTTCACGGCGGCCACGCTCGAAAACTTCCTCTGGACCACCTTCACCCGCTCGAACCCGGCGGCCGACGTGCATGGCGTCGAGGCGGAGATCCGGCACAAGCACTGGGGCTGCCGCGGGCCGCTGGTGATCGACGCCCGTTTGAAGCCCCACCACGCCCCGCCGGTCGAAGAAGATCCGGCGGTCAGCGCGGCGGTCGACGAGCTCTGCCGCGCGGGCGGCCCACTCGCGGGCCTCGGGCTCTAGGTGATTGAGCCGCACGGAGCAGCGGCACGACGTGAACGACCGCCAACAGTCGCGCGGTTCGTCAACGTTCGCAGCCTCGAGCGAGAATCGCCCGCGTCAGGCCGTGATGCTCGAGACGCGGATCTTCGTGGAGATCGCCCGGTGGCCGGTGCGACGACGGTAGTTCTTCCGCCGCTTGAACTTCTGCACGTAGATCTTCTCGCCCTGCACGAGCCCCACGACCTCGGCCTTCACCTTGGCCCCCTTCACCTTCGGCTTGCCGAGGGTGAGCTTGCCGGCCTTGCTGACCGCCAGCACGTCGTCGAACACCACCTCGCCGCCGGCCGGCAGGTGGCGGAAGTCGATCTCGAGTTCCATCCCCTCCATCACGCGATACTGACGGCCGCCGTCCACGACGACGGCGTAGGTGTGGCCCGCGCCCTTCATGCTGGCGGCGGCGGAAGTCTCGGAGGCGGTGGCGGCCATGGCTCGGATCGGGGTTCGGGGGGTGAAAAAACGGAAACTTCGGAGCCTTGGAGATTAGCCCGCGAGCGACCGGCGGTCGAGTGGGCCTCTTTTCAGGCGGATCAGGCGGGCTTCGGCGGGCCTAGGCCACTTCCCACCCGGCCCGGTAGGCCTTGCGGACGAGCTGGTCGGCCTCGGGGGAGTTGGTCACCTTGAGGGCGGCCCCGTCCCACTCGATCCGCTTGCCCGACCGGTAGGCCACGTTGCCCAGCAGCACCGCCTCGGAGAGCGGTCCCGAGTAGCCGAAGTTGCAGGTCGTGGGCGTGCCCTCGCGGCAGGCCTGGATCCACTCGGCGTAGTGGCCGATCGACTTGGGGATCGACTGCGGCGGCGGCGCGTACCCCGTGAACTTCTCCTGGGGGAAGAGCCGGTAGGAGCCGTAGTCGGCGAACATCATGCCGTCGCGGCCGACGAACATCACGCCGCTGCCGGGCACCCGCTGCCCCTTGACCTCCTTGGGCGTGAGGTTGCCGTCGTACCACGTGAACTTCACCGCCGGCTGGTCGCCCCGGGCCGGGAAGTCGTAGCGCACGACGAGCCCCAGCGGGCAGGTCTCGGGATGCACGGCCGGCCCCTCGGCCTCGCAGGCGGTCGGATACTTCAGATCGAGCGCCCAGAACGGCAGGTCCATGTAGTGGCAGCCCATGTCGCCGAGCGTGCCGTTGCCGAAATCCCACCACCGCCGCCAGTTGGCGGGATGGTAGACACCCGGTACGAACGGCCGCACCGGGGCGGGGCCGAGCCAAAGATCCCAGTGGAGGTGCGGCGGCGGCGCTTGCTCCTTGTCTTTCGCCGGTCGCTCCCCGCCACCCCAGCCCTTGCCCACCCACACGTGCACCTCGTTCACCGGCCCGATCGCGCCGGAGCGGATGATCTCGACCACGCGGCGGTAGTTGTCGCCGGCGTGGATCTGGGTGCCGAGCTGCGTGGCCACATTGGCCTTCTTGGCTTCTTCGGTGAGCAGCCGGGCCTCCTGCACGGTGTGGGCGAGCGGCTTCTCGCAGTAGACGTGCATCCCCTTGCGGACCGCCCGGATCGAGGCGGGCACATGGTGGTGGTCGGCCGTGCTCACGACGACCGCGTCGACCTTGCCGGCCTCCTTGTCGATCAGCTCGCGGTAGTCGTTGTATGTCCGGGCGCCGGGGAACCGCGGCTGCGGCTTCGTGTAGCGGTCGAGGTAGGTGTCGTCGATGTCGCAGAGCGCCACGATCGCCTGCCCCGAGACACCACCCACGTTCTCCGTGGCCCGATTCGCCACGCCGATGCAGGCGATCTGCAGCTTGTCGTTGGCGGCGAGCGACACCCGCGGCGTGAGTCCCGAGAACACGCCCGCCGAGAGGCCGGCAGCGCTCGCGGAGAACGACTTGATCACGGTGCGCCGGGAAACGCGGCGGGCAGACGAGCGATGCGACGACATGTGAACGACCTCCGAAAAGACGGCCCGTGGTGAAGCCAAGGGCAACGGTGACGTGCGTGGATGGTATCTTTCACGGCCGCTGACCGCAAAACGGCAGCCGCCGCAGCATCACCCGCCCGAGAATGATCATGCCCCGCCTCCGGTTCGCGTCGCTCGTGCTCCTTGCCCTGCTCGGGCCCGTGGCGGTGGCCGCCGCGCCCACGAAGCCGCAACTCGTCGCGGCCGGGGCCACCGTGAAAGAGGACGAGTCGGGCGCCATCGTGGAGGTGCGGTTCGCGGGGCCCGCCGTCGACCCGGCCGTGCTGGCGACGCTGCCCGAGCTGCCGGCGCTCCAGAGCGTCGTGCTGGCCGGCACCGACGCGACCGACGCCGCTCTCGTACCGCTCGGCACGATCGCCACCCTCAAGAACCTCGACCTGCGGGACTGCCGGATCTCCAACGCCGGCCTCGCGCACCTCGTGAACCTCAAACAGCTCGCGGCCCTGCGGCTGTCCGGCAAGTCGGGGGCCACGACCATCGATGACGCCGGCATGGCCCACGTCGCGAAGCTCACCTCGCTGCGGGCGCTGATGCTCGACTTCCTCTGGGTCAGCGAGGCGGGCCTTGGGACGCTCGCGCCGCTGGAGAAGCTCGAAGATCTCACGCTCGCCCAGACGCTCGTGGGCGACGACGCGCTGCCGGTGATCGCCCGGTTCGGGAAGCTCGAGCGACTGCGGCTCGCCAAAACGACCGTCTCGGCCGCGGGCCTCGCCACCCTGGAGAAGCTCCCGCACCTCGCCGACCTCGACGTGAGCGAATGCGTGTCGCTCGACGACGCGGCCCTGGCGCCGATCGGCCGGCTTCCGGCGCTCGAGCGGCTGAACCTGTGGCGGGTTCCCGTCGGCGATACGGGCATCGCCCACCTCGCACCGCTCGTGAAGCTCCGCTGGCTCAACCTCGACAACACGCAGCTCACGGATGCGGGCCTCACGGCCCTCGCCGG
>JBILOA010000338.1:0-3300 GCA_044374735.1 Pirellulales bacterium
GACCACGACCGTGTCCCGGGCCAGCCCCGCGCGGTCGAGCGCGACGAGCAGCCGGCCGATGTTGCGGTCGAGGTTCTCGACCATCGCGAGGGCCGCCCGCGTGAAGCCGAGATCCTCGCGGTTGGCGTCCGGGGCGCGGAGCGGAATCGCCCGGTCGCGAAACCGGTTCCAGTCGGCGTCGGGCACGCCCATCGGCGAGTGGGGCGTGTTGAAGGCGAGGAAGCAGAAGAACGGTCTGGCCGCATGGCGTTCGACGAAGCCGATCGCCCTGGCGGTGAGGTCGTCGGCGAGGTAGCCGGAGCCCTTGATGAATCGTCCGTCGCACTCGATCTCGGTGTCGAAATAATCCCCCCAGTGCCCCTCCGTGAAGCCGTGGAAGGTGTCGAATCCGCGGGCCAGCGGGTGGAGCGGCCACTGCGTGCCGTTGTGCCACTTGCCGAAGCAGCCGGTCGCGTAGCCCGTGGCTGAGAGCACGTCGGCCAGCGTCCGCTCGTCGGCGTTCATCCGCTCCTCGCCGACCGAGACGCCGCGGACGCCGGCGCGGGGGTGGTAGCGGCCGGTGAGCAGTTCGGCCCGGGTCGGCGCGCAGACGGGCTGGACGCAGAACGTCGCGAGTTGGGCGCCGTCGCGAGCCAGCCCGTCGATCGCCGGTGTGGCGAGGTTGGTGTTGCCCGTGAGCGAGTAGTCGCCCCAGCCCGCGTCGTCGGCCATGATGACCACGACGTTGGGTGGCCTGGGAGGCGCTGCCCCGGCAGCGGTGGCGATCGCGGCGGCGAGCGTGCAGACGACGGCGTGGATTCGCATGGTGGCAAGGTCGGCGGGACTGGTCGGCTGGCGGCCGCCACGAGTATGCACGGTTCGGGGCGCCCGCGCTCGCCCGCCGGTGCACGGCGGCCGGCGCTGCCGAACGGGCTGTATGACGTTAGACTATTCATAAGGGGGTGAACTGAATGCTCCCGACCCACGCGGGGTGAGTTCCTTTCCGCGTACCAACCCGTCCGGATCGTCACCGATGCCCGAGTCGCCCCAGTCCAAGATCGCCACGCTCGGCCTTGTGCTGCCCCCGGTGGGCAAGCCCGCCGGAGCCTACAAGCCCTGCCTGGTCGTGGGGCCGCTGGCCTACGTCTCCGGCCATCTGCCGTTCCAGCCGGATGGCACGCTGTTGAAGGGCCGTATCGGCCCGGACCTCGACGCCGACGCGGGCAAGGCTGCCGCCCGGCTCACCGGCCTGGCGATCCTCGCCACGCTCGTGCACCACCTCGGCAGCCTCGACCGGGTGGCGCGGGTCGTCAAAATCATGGGGCTCGTGAACTGCCCGGCCGACTTCACCCAGCATCCGCACGTGATCAATGGGTGCAGCGAGCTGTTTGCCGAGGTCTGGGGGCCCGACGCGGGCGTGGGCGTGCGAAGCGCCTTTGGGGCCGGGTCGTTGCCGCTGGGCGTGCCCGTCGAGATCGAGGCCGTATTCGAACTTGCGTGAGCGGCGGGGGCCGCCTTCAAGGGGAGGGAGAGCGATGACCAGCGTGATCGGGGATGGGCGGCATGGCCGCTTGGCCGATCGGCCCGCATGGAGGCCGCGCCCGGCACGGGGGTTCACGCTCGTCGAGCTGCTGGTGGTGATCGCCATCATCGCCCTGCTCATGGCCCTGCTGTTGCCGGCCGTGCAATCGGTCCGGGAGTCGGCCCGGCAGGTCTCCTGCAGCAACAACATCCGCAACCTTGCCCAGGCATTCGAGCAGCATGCCCATGGAAACGGCCACTATCCCACGGGTGGCTGGGGCGATCGCTGGACGGGCCACCCCGACCGTGGCACGGGCTCCCGGCAGCCCGGCGGCTGGACCTACAACGTGCTGCCCTACTGCGAGCAAAAGGCCCTCTGGGAACTCCCGCTCACCGATCCGGGCGGGGCCAACGCGGGGGCCGCGAAGATGATCCTCGTCGGCCTGCCGCTCTTCAACTGCCCGTCCCGCCGTGGCTCCGACCGGTATCCGTCCAACCGGCATCCGGGGATGCACGGTTACGGCAGCATCGCCCCGGCGGACGGCCGCCTGCCGAAGTGCGACTACGCCGCCAACGGCGGCGACCGCGCCTACAACCAGCCCAGCCTGGTGGACTCCGGCTGGCAATGGATCGGCCCCCCGACGTTTGCCGCCGGCGATGCTGCCCTTGATCCGTCCGCCTCCGTCAGTTGGCGGTTGCTCACCGACGGGGCGACCGGGATCGTCTTCTGCACGAGCATGGTCAAGCCCGACCAAGTGCTCGACGGGCTCTCGAACACGTTTCTCGTGGGCGAGAAATACCTCAACCCCGACTCGTATTTCACGGGCGGAGATGGCGGCGACAACGAGGGGTTGCTGATGGGCGACAACCCCGATATCTCGCGGTTCAGCGCCTGGGGGCCGCAGCAGGACCGGAGGGGCGTGGCGAACTACGGCTACTTCGGCAGCGCCCACGCCACCGCCTTCGGCATGGCGCTCGCCGACGGCTCGGTGCGGCGGATCGCCTACGACGTGAACGCCGACCTGTTTCGCTGGCTGGGCAACCGCCGCGACGGCCGGGAGGCATCCGGGTCGGGCCTGTAGGCCGGGCCAGGAGTCGGCTGCCGGCTCGAGAGATGCCCTTCAGACGACGATCACGTCGTTGCCGAGCGTCCCGATGCCGGAGATCGTGATCGCGACGTGGTCGCCCGCGCGAAGCGTGAACGACTCGTCGGGCACGACCCCCGTGCCGGTCAGGAGCACGGCGCCGTGCGGAAACGACTGCGATCGCCAGAGGTGCTCGACGAGTTCGGCGAACGATCGCTTGAGCCGGTCGATGCCCGTGGAGCCGCTGAACACCGGTTCGCCGCCACGATGGATCGTCACGGCCACCTCCCAGCGGCGGGCCTCGGCCTCGGTGGGCCCGAGCACGATCCAGGGGCCGAGCGCGCAGGAGCGGTCATAGATCTTCGCCTGCGGCAGGTAGAGCAGGTTCTCCCCCTCGATGTCGCGGGAGCTCATGTCGTTGCCGATCGTGAGGCCCACGAGGTCACCCCGCGAGTTCATCACCAGGGCGAGTTCCGGCTCCGGCACGCTCCAGGTCGCGTCGCCGCGGATCCCGACCGCCTCGTGCGGCCCCACCACCTTGTCGCCGAGCGACTTGAAGAAGAGCTCGGGCCGGGGGGCCTCGTACACCCGGTCGTAGGCCGTGGCGCTGAAGTCCGACTCCTCCATCCGGGCCGCCTTGCTGCGGAGGTAGGTCACGCCCGCCGCCCAGACCTCCTGACGCTCCACCGGCGGCAGCAAGGCCACCGCGTCGAGC
>JBILOA010000340.1:0-3289 GCA_044374735.1 Pirellulales bacterium
ACGTCGCCCCCCGGGCCCGTTCCCCGTGGGCTTTCCGGGTTCTCCACACACCGAACTTCCCGCCCGCGACGGGCGGTCGCAGGGAGGCATCGTCCGCAGTGGCAAGGCGCCCAACAGTTCGTTCTTCACCAACTGGCGCACCGCCGACGACGCACTCACTTGGAGCGTGGACGTCAAGACGGCGGGCCGCTACGAGGCGCTGCTCTGGTACACCTGCCCCACCGCGGACGCGGGCTCGAGCGTGGAACTCTCGTGCGGCAGCGCCGCCGTCGCGGCCCGAGTCGCTCCCGGCTGGGATCCGCCGCTGGAACGGGACGACGACCGAGTGCCCCGCACGGCGGAGGGCTACTCCAAGGACTTCCGGCCGCTGCCGCTCGGCGTGATCGACCTGCCCGCCGGGCCGGGTACGCTGACGCTGCGGGCGACCGCGGTCCCAGGGAAGTCGGTCGCCGACGTCAGGCGGCTGGTGCTCGTACCCGTCCGCGACTGATCGCGTCACTCCGAGGAGCCTGTCATGCGGATGTTCACCTTCCCGCTCGCCTGCCTGGCCGCGGCCGTCGCCGGTGTGGCCCCGGCCGCACCGCCGAAGCCCAACGTGGTCGTGATTCTCGTCGATGACATGGGGTTCTCCGATCTCGGCTGCTACGGCGGCGAGATCCCCACGCCCCGGATTGACGCGCTCGCCGCGAACGGGCTGCGGTTTTCCCAGTTCTATAACACCGCCCGCTGCTGCCCGACGCGGGCCAGCCTGCTCACCGGCCTCTATTCCCATCAAGCGGGCGTCGGCCACATGGTCGAAGACTCCGGTCTGCCGGGCTATCGTGGCCGCCTCGGCGACTCCTGCGTGACGATCGCCGAGGCCCTCCACGGCGCCGGCTACCACACGAGCATGGTCGGCAAGTGGCACGTCGGGCAGAACCACGGCGTAACGCCCTGGAACCGCGGCTTCGATCGCAGCCTCAGTGCCGCCGTCGGCGGTTTCTACCAGGCGGGGTCGCGGCGGTCCGACCTGTGGCTCGACGGCGAGCCGATCGCCGGCGACGATCCTCGGCTCCCCGCCGGCTGGTACTCGACCGATCTCTGGACGACCTATGGCCTGAAGTTCGTCGACGATGCGCTGGCCGCGAAGAAGCCGTTCTTTCTCTACGTGGGCCACAATGCGCCGCACTTTCCGCTTCAGGCACCGGCTGAGGAGATCGCCAAGTTTCGCGGCCGCTCCAAGGCCGGCTGGGACGCCCTCCGCGCGGAGCGGCTGGCCCGGCAGCGGAAGCTCGGGCTGCTACACGAGGCGTGGACGCCGGCCCCGCGTCCCGCAGCCGTCGCCGCCTGGGATTCGCTGCCGCCCGAGGAGCAGGACCGCTTCGACCACCTGATGGCGGTCTACGCCGCGGTCGTGCATCGCATGGACAAGGCCGTGGGCGACCTCGTGGACGGGCTCGAGGCGCGGGGCGTGCTCGGCGACACCCTGATCCTGTTCCTGAGCGACAACGGCGGCAACGCCGAAGCCGGGCCGCGTGGTCGCAGCTTGGGGGATCCCACGCAGGCCGGCTCCGACTGGTTCTGCGGCGAGAGCTGGGCCTTTCTGCAGAACACGCCGTTCCGCAAATACAAGCACTTCAACCACGAGGGGGGCATCGCCTCGCCGCTGGTCGCCCACTGGCCCAAGGGCATCAATGCGCGGGGAGAGTGGCGGCACGAACCCGGTCATCTGATCGATATCCTGCCCACCTGCCTCGACCTGGCCGGCGGCGAGTTTCCGCGGGAGCGGCAGGGGAAGCCCTCGATCCCACTGGAGGGCAAAAGCCTCGTGCCGGTCTTCGCCGGTGAGCCGATCGTCCGCGAAGCGCTCTACTGGGAGCACGAGGGCAACGCCGCCGTGCGCGCGGGCGACCTCAAGCTCGTGCGGCTCGGGGCCAAGGGCCCATGGGAGCTCTACGATCTGGCGGCCGACCGCACCGAACAGCACGACCTCGCGCCGGCACGGCCCGCCGATGCAGCACGACTCGCAGGCATGTGGCAGGCCTGGGCGGAGCGGGTGCACGCCGTGCCGCGGCCGGAACAGAAGCAGCCGCCGACGAAGAAGGCGAAAGCGAAGCAGCCGAAGGCGGCCGCAACAACCCGGAGGGTGACGGCGCGGCTCGCGAGCATGCGGCAGCCGGCCCCCGCGACCGCCGCGCCGGCTGCCGAGCGGGTCGGCCTCGAACGCCGGCCCGACCGCGTGATCGTGACCGTCGACGGGCAGCCGTTCACGGAATACCGCTTCCAGCAGGAGGGCCTGCGGCGGCCCGTCCTGTTTCCGATCCATGGCCCCCATGGCCAGACGCTCACCCGCTCGTGGCCGGTGGGGCCGAAGGCGCCTGGCGATCCCATCGACCATCCCCACCACGAGTCGTTCTGGTTCGCTCACGGAGACGTCAACGGTCACGACTTCTGGGCGCCCCGCCACGGCGAGCGGATCGAGCAGGTCTCGCTCGATCACGTCGGCGCCGGACGGATCGAGGCCACCAGCCGCTGGCTCGGGCCCGACGGGAAGCCCGTGTGCACCGACCGCCGCGTGCTCGCGTTCGCGGCCGAGGGCGACGACCGGATCATCGACCACACGATCACGATCACCGCCAGCCACGGGCCACTCGCGTTCGGCGACACGAAAGAGGGCACGATGGCGCTCCGTGTGCGGCCTGAACTGAACGTGAAGCAGGCGAAGGACGGCCCACCGGCCACGGGCCATTATCGCAACGACTCCGGCGACCGCGATGCCGCCGTGTGGGGCAAGCCCGCCGCCTGGGTCGATCTCTCGGGGACGCTCGACGGCAAGCCCGTGGGCATCGCCTGCTTCGACCACCCGTCCAATCTCCGGCATCCCACCTGCTGGCACGCCCGCGACTACGGCCTGTTCACCGCCAATCCGTTCGGCCTGCACGACTTCACGAAGGCCCCGAAGGGCGCCGGCCGCTTCGAACTCCCGGAGGGCAAAAGCCTCACGTTCCGACACCGCTGGCTGCTGCACGCGGGCGACGCCGAAGCGGCGCGGATCGCGGAGCGGTACGCCGCCTGGGCCGCGGCCCGGTGATGCGAGAGCCACCGCTTCGGTTCGACGAGCCCTGCGGCTGCCATGGCTGAACCGCTTGACCGACCGTGAACCGAGGCTCGTTGCGCTGGTTTCGACGTCGGGTCAGCTTGCTACCGGCAGGTTCCGCCGATTCAGCCGCGACCAGAGCCCTCGGAGCATGGCCTTCAGTCGCAGCTTGTCAGAACGACCCGCGTTGGCCAGCCGCTCGTCGTACCATTG
>JBILOA010000023.1:0-10479 GCA_044374735.1 Pirellulales bacterium
CACTCCAACTGGGTCAACGACCTGCGGGCTGACGACCGCCGCCCCGAGCTCCCGGTGCTTGCCACCGAGTTCGTCGGTACGGGGATCTCGAGCACCCCCAACGGGATCACGAACCCTGCCAAACGCGACCAGCTCCTCGCCGAGAACCCGAGCCTGGTCTGGCATGGCGGCGGCAACGGCTACGCGTCGTGCCTGGCCACGCGCGACCGCCTCGAAACGACCTATGTGCTGGTCGAGGACGTGACCCGGCCCGACAGCGCCGTGAATCCGTCGACCACTTTCGTCGTCGAGTCGGGCCGGCCCGGGGCGGTGCGGACATGAGGCGACGACCGCGACCTTCGGCACTCGCTCCCGTGGAACGGCTGGAGCGGCGCGACACGCCCGCGGCCAATCCGTTCACCGTGGCCGTCCTGCCCGACACGCAGTTTTACTCGCAGACCTACCCGGAAACCTTCCTGGCCCAAACCCGCTGGATCGCCGAGAACCGTGCGGCCCGGTCGATCGCCTTCGTCAGCCACCTCGGCGACATCGTGCAGAGCAACGCCAGGGGGACGAACCGCAACCTGGTGGAGTGGCAGCGGGCCGATGCTGCGATCGACCTGCTCGACGGCGACCTGGCGGCGAACCCCGACGGCCTCGTTCCCTATTCGGTGGCGCTCGGCAACCACGACACCGACGTGATGTGGTCGAAGCCGGGCGTCGCCACCCGCTACGACGAGTATTTCGGTGCGTCGCGGTATGCGGCCCGCAGCTGGTACGTGGAGAATTCGGGGCTGACGGGCAACCACGCCCAGGTGTTCACCGCCGGCGGCTACCGGTTCCTGCACCTGACCCTCCAGTTCGAGCCGCTCGACAGCGACCTCGCCTGGGCCCGCGGGATCATGGCCCGCCACCCCGGCCTGCCGACGATCCTCTCCACGCATTCCTACATCCAGCCATCTTCGGCGGGCCGGTTTGCCGTCGTCCAAGGCCAGTCGGGCACCACCGACGATCCGGCCAACAGCGGCGAGCAGGTGTTCCAGAAGCTGGTCCGCCCGAGCCCGCAGATCTTCCTCGTCATGAACGGCCACTTTGGCGGCGAGTTTCACCAGGTCTCGGCCAACGCCTTCGGGCAGCCGGTGCTCGAACTCGGCGCGGATTACCAGAGCCGCACCAACGGTGGCGACGGCTGGCTGCGGCTGCTCGAGATCGACACCAGGGCCGGTGAGGTGCGGGTGCAGACCTACTCGCCGACGCTCAACCAGTACGAACGCGACGCCGACAGCGAGTTCACTCTTGGATGCGACTTCCGCGGCCGATACGGCGAGCCACTGCCAGCCGGCCACGCGGTGAGCGTCTTCCAGGACGGCCGCACGGCTGGGGCAGCGATCTACACCGGCACCGTCGACACCCAACTCCGCCAGGCTGCCCCGACCACCGCCTCCGGCACGGCAACCACCACGCTGCTCGTCGATGCAGCCAGCCCCCTGGCGACCGACACGAGCCAGGTACTGCTGCGGTTCGACGGGTTGGTGGGTGCCGCCACGGGGCAGGTGCCCGCCGGCGCGACGGTGCTTTCCGCGCGGCTCGTGGTCGACACCACCAATCCCGGAGCCGGCGGGGCCTTGCACCGGATGGTGCAGCCGTGGTCGGAGTCTGCCACCTGGAACTCGCTCACCCGCGGCATCCAGGCCGACGGCCGCGAGGCGGCGCGCACGGGCACCGCCCAGGCGGGCTTCATTCAACGCACGCCGCTGGTGGCGGCCGGGGCGACCGAGATCGACGTCACCGCCGACGTGCGGCACTGGGTGGCGGGCGGCGCGAACCACGGGTGGGCGATCCTCCCCTGGGGCGGCGGAACTGACGGCTGGGCCTTCTCCCCGTCGGAGGCCACCGCGATCGACCTTCGTCCCAAGCTCATGATCGAGTGGCTACCGACGGGCGCGACGGTCTCGACGTTTCAGCAAGGGGCGAGCGGCTATGCGGACGCCGCCGACACCGTTCTGTCCCAGCGGAGCCCGCACGGCAACTTCTCGACCGCGGGCGGGTTGCGGGCCGAAGCGACCGCCGGCCGCGTCTCCCAAGCGCTCGTGAAGTTCGGCAGCCTGTTTGGCACGGCGACAGGCCAGATCCCGCCGGGCGCGACGATCCAGTCGGCGCGGCTGCGGTTCACCACCCTGGGGGCGGCCGGTCCCGCGGCCCGACTGTTTCGCCTGCTCCAGCCGTTCGGCACCGGCACAACCTGGGCATCGGGCTACGGCGGCAACGGCGTGCAGCCGTACGGCCTGGAAGCCCGCGCGGCCGCCGACCGGGTCGTGTCGCCTGCAACGGCCGGCACGCACGCGGTCGACGTGACGACGAGCCTCCGGGACTGGGCAGCCGGCGGTGTGAACCACGGCTGGTTGCTCGAGTCCGCCGGTGGCGGAGCTTGGTCGCTGGCGTCGTCCGAATACATCGTGGCGGCGGCACGCCCCCGGCTCGAGGTGACCTGGACACCGGCGGCCTCGTCGTTGGCCAGCGCGCTCATCAGCGTGGCGCCAACGGCTTCCGCCCGGCTCCCGTTCGGAATCGAGACTCTCTGGGCCGCGGTCGCGTGGAGCGATTCGCCGTCGACACCGCGGCCCCTCCGCTCCGGTTCCATCCGCTGAGCGTTCTGGGCGACGCTCATCAACTTCTCACCGTTTCCTTATCGTTTTCACGCGCATTGCACACGATCTTCTGACGAAGGACTCCTATCTTCCTGCCCGGGCGTGATGCCGCGGGCCCCAAACGGGCCGCGACCGCCCTCACCCGGGAGTCGTGGAGATGCGAACGGTCGAGCGTTCGGTGCGGGGATGGATGCGGCGCGTGGGCCCGTTGGTGACGGCGCTCGCCTCGAGCTGGTCGGCCTTCGCGGTCGATCCTGTGACCGTCGAGTTTCAGCAGGGGGGCACGCTCAGCGGCACCACGACGCCCTACCTGAGTGGCGTCGATCGGACGATCGGCGTGACGAGCGCCACGGCCTCGCCCGCGTCGAGCAACATCGACGGCGTGAGCAGCGGCAACAACGACGAGCGGCAGTATTTCGTGCAGTTCAACCAAATCTTCGGTGGCACCGCCGGGCTCGTGCCGCTCGGGGCCACGATCCTCGACGCCCAGCTCACGCTCCGCACGACCGGCACGAGCAACTCGCAGTCGAACGGCCGGTTCGTCGTAGCGGGCATGCAGGTGCCCTTCACGAGCGTGGCCACGCTATCGGAGCTCGGGACCGCCACGGCCGCCATTGCCACGAACGGGCCGGTCTACGCCAACGGCAGGGCGACCCTGCCCGTCGGCGGCTACCGGGAACCGGCCCAAAACGCCTTCTATTCGGCCTTCGTGGCCCCGGTCGTGCAGGGCTGGTCGAGCGGCTCGCTCGCGAACAACGGCCTCGTGGTGCAGGCCCACACGACCGACGCCTGGCAGGTGTTCGGCAACGGCGACACCACGCTGGCCTTCCGGCCGAAGCTCTCCGTGACCTACACCACCGCCCCCACCACGACCTCGTCGCTCGTGCCGGGCGTGAACGGGTATTCGGGCATGACCATCGTGCAGATGCACGGCCTCACCAACATCTCGCTCGACGTCACGAACACGACGAGCTTCGGCATCGACGGGCCCACCGCCGGTGTCGCCCCGGGTGATGTGGCCAGCCCGGACCTGATCGCGATGCTGAAGTTCGACGGCATCTTCGGCTCCGGCGCGAGCCAGGTGCCCGCCCGCGCGCAGATCCTCAAGAGCTGGTTCGTGGCCACGACCGGCACGGGGACGAACGACCAGTCGAACGGCCCATGGTCGCTCTACCGGATGAACGCGCCCTGGAGCGCCTCGACCCTGTACTCGAGCTACGGCCCGGCCGGACCGGTCGCCGGCACCGACTACGATGCGTCCGCCGTCGCCACGGTCGCGCCGATGGAGAAGAACCAGCAGGCCTGGTTCGACATCACCGCCGACGCCCGGGCCTGGCAGTCGGGCACGACCAACAACGGCTTCCTGATCCGCACCACATCCACCACGGACGGCTGGAACTTCGGTGCGGCCGGCAGCACCGACCCCAACCGCCGGCCCGACCTGCGGATGACCTACACGATCGACCCGCTGGTCTGGAAGGGCGACGTCTCGGCCGCCTGGGACGTCGGCACCGGCGTCGGCGCGGGCGGCACGTCCAACTGGCAGCTGCAAACGGCTGGCACCGCCACCAACTTCATCGACACCGACCGGGTCGTGTTCGGCGACTCGGCCGCCGGGACCGGTGACGTGGCGGTCTCCGTGGCCGCCGCGGTGGCGCCGCAGTTGGTCACGATCGACAACCCGACCCGCAACTACACGTTCTCGGGCGCCGGCGGGATCGCGGGCGCCGGCCGGCTCCAGAAACTCGGTGCGGGCACGGCCACGCTGGAGACGGCCAACGCCTTCACCGGCGGCACCACGGTGACCGCCGGCACGCTCCGCGTCGGCTCGGGCGGCACCACGGGCACGATCTCGGGCCCGCTGGCCGTCGCGGCCGGCGCCACGCTCGAGTTCAACCGGGCTGGCACGCTCGCCGTGGCCGGGCCGCTCTCGGGCGCGGGCACGCTCGTCAAGAACGGCGCCGGTCGGGTCACCGTCGACGGGGCCCACACCTTCACCGGCCCCGTGCAGGTAAACGCCGGCAGTCTCGCTCTGAGCCCGTTCACCCACACGGGCGGGGTGACGGTCGCCAACGGCGGCACGTTCGTGGCGGCGAGCGGCCTGACCCCGGCGACGCTCTCGACCACGAGCCTCACGCTCGGCTCCACCGCCTCGGGCCTGGGCTTCGACCTCCAGAGCCCGACCAACCCGACGGTGCCGCTGCTCGCCGTGACGCAGGCCGACGGCCTCGTGCTCTCCGGCGGCGCCCACACGATCTCGGTCACCACGGCGGGAGCGATTCAGCCGGGCCGTTTCACCCTGATCGACTACTCCGGCGCGCCGATCACGGCGGGCTTCAGCCTGGCCTCGTTGCCGGCGCGGCTCGGGGCCTCGCTCGTGTTCGACGACGCGAACACCAAGATCGACATCGACGTCACCGGAACCCAAACGCCCAAGTGGGCCGGTGGCGTCTCGAACGTCTGGGATGCGGGGTCGGCGGTGGATGTGGGCGGCGTGCTCAACTGGGCCATCGACGGGCTCGCGTCGCCCACCAACTTCATCGCGGGTGATCAGGTGATCTTCGACGACACCGGTGCCGAGGCGAACGTGGCGCTCGTGGGCACGCTCACGCCCGGCTCCGTGCGGGTCGACAACACCGCCGTCAACTACGCGTTCACCGGCAGCGGTGCGATCGGGGGCGCGGGCCTGCTGACGAAGGCCGGCCCGGGCACGCTCTCGCTGCTCGCCGCCCACCAGTCGACGGCCGGGCTCGCCGTCACCGCAGGCACGGTCGACGTCGGCAACGCCACGACCGCCGGCAGCGTCGCCGGGCCCGTGTCGGTCGCCGCCGGAAGCACCTTTCGCGTGCGGCGGGGCACCGCGGCGGGCCTGGTCACCGTGACTGGCGGACTGGCCGAGGTGGCTGGCGGCACCCTCTCGGGCGGCGCGACGGTGACCACCGGCACGCTCGCCATCGGCGCCGGCGGCAGTGGCTCGGCACTCGCCGGGGCCGTGAGCGTGGCCGCCGGGGGCACGCTGGCGTTCGATGTGACCGACAACGTCACCTACACCGACGCCCTCTCCGGCGACGGCGCCGTGACAAAGGCCGGCCCCGGCCGCGTGATCTTCACCGGGATCAGCCCGTTCACGGGCAGTCTGACGATCAACGGCGGCACGTTCATGCTCGACGACCAGTCGGTCGGCGGTGACCTCAACGCGACGAGCATCGTCGTCAACAACGGCGGCACGTTCCAGTTCGGCAACAACACCGCCGGCAACCCGGACCTGCCGGCCACGACCTACGTCACGGCGAACACCGGCGGCACCGTGATCTGGCAGGAGGTCGAGGACCTCGGCGGTCTCAATCTTGCGGGCGGCACGGTGGACCTGCAGCAAGGCGGCTTCACCGCCAGCGGCTTGACGGCCCAGCAGTGGACCGCCGGCACGCTCACCGGCACCGGACTGACGGCCCAGACGCTCAACGGCGCCGCGGCGGTCGAGAAGACCGGTAGCGGCAGCGTCTCGATCACGGGCAACGCCTCGGTGACGGTGACCGGCGGCCTGAACATCCGCGAAGGCGTCGTCTCTCATGCCGCCGCGGCCAACCTCGGCACCTCCCCGGTGACGCTCGGCGGCGCCACCACGGCGGGGACGTTCGCCTACGCGGGCCCCTCGGCCAGCCGGGGCGGCGCGTTCGCGATCTCGGCCGGCGGCGGTGGAATCTCGGTCACGGATTCCGCGGCCACGCTGACCCTCACGGGCGCGGTGACCGGCACCGGTCCCCTGACGAAGACCGGCCCGGGCACCGCCGCCCTCGTGGGCGCGATCACGTCCACCGGACCGTTCAGCGTGCAGGCCGGCACCCTGGCGGTGGCCCCGCACACGGCCGCAGCCGGCGTGACCGTGGCCGACGCGGCAACCTTCGCGGTCACCTACGGAGCGACGCCCGCGACGATGAGCCTCCCGCAGCTCACGCTGGGGGCGACCGGGTCGGGGATCGGTTTCGCGCTCTCGGGGGCCAGCAACCCCGCGGTGCCGCTCGTGCAGGTGACGACGGCCGACGGCCTGGCCCTCGGCGGCGGTACGCACGGCATCCGGCTCTCGTCGGTGCAGTCGCTCTCCGCGGGCCGGTTCACGCTGATCGACTACGACGGCGCGCCCATCACCTCGGGGTTCACGCTGGCCTCACTGCCGCCCCGGGTGACCGGCAGCATCGTGTACGACACCGCCGCCACGAAGATCGACCTCGACATCACCGGCACCGGCCAGGTGAAGTGGCGGGGCGCGACCTCCACGACCTGGGATACAGGTACCGCGATCGACGTCGGGGGCACGGCCAACTGGATCGACACCTCCACCGCCGCCGCCACCAACTTCGTGAGTGGCGACCGCGTCCTGTTTGACGACACGGCGACGAGCGGCGCCGTGGCGCTGGCCGCAGTGCAGGATGCCGCCGAGGTGACGGTCAATAATGCCACGCTGGCCTACACCTTGGCCGGGCCCGGCTCGCTCGGCGGCACGGGCCTGCTCACGAAGCGGGGCACCGGCCGGTTGAATCTCGCCGCGACCGATGCCCGCACCGGGGCCACGACCATCTCCGGCGGCACGCTGGCCGTCGGCACGTCCGACACGGCGGGCAGCCTCGCGGGCCCGGTCAGCGTCGGCTTCGGCGGCACCCTCGAGGCGGTCAACGGGACGGTCGGCGGCGCCGTCACCGTCACCGGCGGCACCGCCCGGCTCGCGGGCGGTTCGCTGACGGGCGCCGTGACGGTCAGCAGCGGCGAACTGGTGGTCGGTGCGGGCACGCTCACGGGCAACGTCGCGGTGGCGGCCGGCGGTCAGGTCACCGTGGATCGCACCGACGACCTGACCTACTCCCAGACGCTCTCCGGCGCCGGCACGGTGGTGAAGAATGGCACCGGCACGCTCGGCCTCCTGGGCTACAACCGGACCTTCACGGGCAACGTCGTCGTCAACGCCGGAACGGTGCTGGTCGACGACCTCGGCGTGGGCGGCGACCTCTACGCCACTGGCATCGTCGTCAACAACGGGGGCACGTTCCGGTTCGGGCCCAACGGCAACGCCGACTTTCCGGGCACGACCGTCGTGACGCTCAATCCCGGCGGCCTCTACGATCAACAGCAGGGGGAGAACTTCGGCGGCGTGATCCTCGACGGCGGTGAGTTTCGGATGTCGGGCGCCACGAAGACCGGCGTCAGCTTCACGGCCGAACTCGCAAACGGCCTCGATCTCCGCTCGGGCAGCATCACGACCGCCTTCACCGGCACCGCCACGGGCGGCGAGATCCGTCCCAACAGCGCGTCGGTAATCCTCGAGAAGACGACCACCGGCACCGTGGTGCTCGGCGCCGGCGTGACCCTCGCCGACACGCTGCCCGTGAACGTCCGGGCCGGCACGCTCGCGGTCGATATCGCCGCCCTCAAGGCCACCGGCAGCGGTGAGGTGTTGCTCGGCGATGCCGGCGCCGCGACGCTCCGCGTCGACGGAGCCGGTGCCGGCACCCTCGCTCGCTACACGCTGGTGGGCGCCCCCGGAGCCACCGTGAACGTGGCCGATGCCGGGGGCACGGTCACCGCGACGGCCCTGATCGACGGTACGGGATCGCTCACGAAGGCCGGCCCCGGAACGCTCGTCGTCGCCGGGGCGAACTCCCTGAGCGGCCCGACGACCGTGGCTGCGGGCACGCTCCGGCTCACCGACGGCGGTGGCCTCGCGTCGAGCGCCGTCACCGTGGGCGGCGGCTCGCTCGAGGTCGCGGCGGGGGTGACGGCCAGGGCGCCCTCCGTGACTGTCAGCGGCGGAACGCTCTCGGCAGGCTCGCTCACCGTCGGCCCCGGCGGGATCACCTCGCTGGCGGTCAATCGTGGCACGGTCGCGGGCAGCCCGTCGCTCACCGTGCTCGCCGGCGGCACGATGAGCCTCTCCGACACCGGCCGGCTCACGGTGGCCGCAGCCACGCTCGACGTCGATGACACAGGAGGCCGCGTGGACCTGGGTGCGGGCCAGATCACGATCGCCGCCGGAGGCAGCACGCCCGAGCAACTGCGGGCCGACATCATCGCCGGACGCAACGGCGGCAGCTGGAACGGCACCGCGGGCATCGCGTCGGCGACAGCGGCGGCCGCGGCGGCCGGAACGCGGGCAGTCGGCTACAGCGTCGCCGGCGACGGCTCGGCCAGGGTCTCGTACGCGGCCCCGGGCGACTCCAATCTGGACGGCCGCGTCAACTTCTCGGACATCCAGGCCATCATCAGCGGCGGCCGGTATGGCCAGGCCAGCCCGACCGGGGTCTGGGCCAATGGCGACTTCAACTACGACGGCTTGGTGAACTTCACCGACATCCAGTTCCTGCTCAACGCCGGCGCCTACGGGCAGGCCTCGTACTTCCCGGCCGCGCCCGCCGGAGCGAGCTCACTCGGCGCCCCGGCTGTCGTCCCCGAGCCGGGACTCGGCTGGCTAGGCCTCGCGGTGGCAGCCGGCGTCCTCGCGGCCCGACGCTGGCGGCGGCCCGGATGATGCTCGATCCGGTGATGACTTTCCTGCGGATGCCTCGGGCGGCACGCATCTGGCGGTGGCCGACCGCAGCGGGTCGGCGTCGGCCCGTCGGCGTGAAGGGTTTCACGCTCGTCGAACTGCTCGTCGTGATCGCGATCATCGCCACGCTGATCGCGCTGCTGCTGCCGGCGGTCCAGGCATCCCGCGAGTCGGCCCGACGGACGGGCTGCCTGATGAACATGCGGCAGCTGGGGCTGGCGACCCACGGCTACCTGACGCTCAAGAAACGCATCCCTCCGGCTTGGACCGCACCCGTCGGATCAGCGACCCTGCCGGCGCGGCACAACGTCATCACCTTTCTGCTGCCGTTCCTCGAGCAGGCGTCGATCGGCGATCGGGTCGACTGGGCCCGGCATTGGAACGTCGGCCGGAATGTCACGGCTCTGTCGGTCGAGTTGCCGATCGTCCGCTGCCCCTCCGCCCCCGGCGGCCGCCAGTTCATCTCCGACTACGCCGCCTGCAATCAGATCACGGTCAACGCCTACAACTCGCTCCTGACCGCCCGACTGATCAAGCCGCGGTCGAACCGCGACGGAATGCTGCAGAACAAACCCCGCAAGCCGGGCGAGATCACCGACGGGTTGTCAAAGACGTTCATGCTGTTCGAGTGCGCCGGTCGGCCATTCGAGTACAAGGATGGCCGTGCCACCGGGGTCACGAACGTGACGGGCGCGCGTTGGGCCGACGTGGACAGTTATTACGCCGTCCACGACCAGCGGGCCGGCCGGATGCAGAACCTCCACAACGGCAACGAGACCTATTCCTTTCACATCCAGGGCTGCACCTACCTGTTCGGTGATGCCGCGGCCCGGTTCATCGACGACGGGATCGACCCGGAGGTCTTCGTCAGCCTGTTCACGGCTTCCGCCGGCGACACCGCCGTGATGCCTTGATGCCGCTCAGTGGCGGAAGTGCCGCCGTGAGGTGAAGACCATCGGGATCCCGGCCGCGTCGGCGGCGGCGATCACCTCGGGATCCCGCTTCGAGCCACCCGGCTGCACGATCGCCGCGATGCCGGCCTTCGCGATCAGGTCGATCGAATCGGGAAACGGGAAGAACGCGTCCGAGGCGAGCACCGCCCCCCGGGCCCGCTCCCCCGCCTTCTCGAGCGCGATCCGCACCGCATCCACCCGGCTCGTCTGGCCGGTGCCGGCGCCCACCAGGCTCGTGCCGCGGCAGACGGCGATCGCGTTGCTCGTCAGCCTGCGCACGATCGTGAAGGCGAAGTCGAGGGCCGGCGTGAGCTCGGCAGGCGGCGCGAGCTTCGTGACCACCCGCCAGGTGGCCGGATCGTCG
>JBILOA010000341.1:0-3282 GCA_044374735.1 Pirellulales bacterium
AAACTTTTCCGGTCCGTTCTGCTCGACGAGCAGGAACTGCATCAGCATCCGGTGCCCCTTGGGGGCGAACCCGTCGGCATACAGGCTGCGACGCTTGGCGTAGTGCCACCAGGCGGGCGCGTCCATGTCGTGGTGGGGCAGGTCGAAGCGGGGAGGCTTCCGGATGATGTTCAGGTCGGCGTCGCGGTGCCGCATCAGCGCCACTCCGAACATCACCGCGTTCGTGGTGCCCACCGTCGTGCCCAGCGGCAGGAACATGGAGCCCACGTCCATGTGGGCCAGCGGCTTCCGTTGCCGGATCTTCACCGCCCGCACCTCCTCCGTGAGCGTCTCGAGCGCATAGGTCGAGTTGGGCACGCCCGGCACGGGCACGCCCCGCACCTGCCCCTGATGGCACGCCAGGCAGCTCATCGTCCAGCGGCCGGCGGCGTCGACCACATACTGGAGCGGCCGCGACGGGTCGGCCGGGTCGGGCACGAGCCCATACCGCTCCATCGCCAGCCGCCGCCGCTCCGCCAGGGGGGCCTGCTCGGCCCGCGACCGCAGCGGCTCCTCCCAGGTGGTCCACAGGTCGTCGAACACCTCCTGGTCGAGATCCGCCGGCAGATACGCACGGGTGCGAAGCACGGTCCAGCCCCGTGCCGCGGCGCCGGCCGGGTCGTGTTCCGCCCCGAGCGCGAGGCCCGTCCACGCGACGGCGACCGCGACGAGTCCCTTCGGTGCGAACAATTTCTTCATGGCATACTTGGTCGAGGCCGATTTTCCCGCAGTATAGGCCCGTCGTCCGGGCTGTCCCCGCCCCCGCCTGCCATGCCCGCCGCCAATCCGATCCTGCTGCCCGAACTGCGGCTGATGCTCGCCGATGGAGACACGGCCGGCCTCCGCGAGGTGGCCGAGGAACTCCACCCGGCCACCGTCGCGGAGTTCTCCGAGGGGCTGGACGAGGCCGACATCTGGCGGCTCATCGACACCGTGCCGGTCGAGCGCCAGGCGGAGATCTTCCCCTACTACCCGCTCCCGCGGCAGGTGGAGCTGGTGAAGGCGGCCGACCGCGCCCACCTCGGCCCGCTCCTCGAGTGGATGGCGGCCGACAACCGCGACGACCTGCTCCGCGAACTCGATCCCGAGTTCGTGGAGGAGATCCTGCCGCTGGTCGCGAAGGCCGAGCGGCACGACATCCGGATGCTGCTCTCCTGCCCGGAGGGCTCGGCCGGCTCGCTGATGACGACCGAGTATGCCTCGCTGCCGGCCGACATCACGGCGGGCGAGGCGATCGCCCGGCTGCGGATGCAGGCCCCCGACAGCGAGTCGATCTACTACATCTACGTGCTCGACGCCGAGCGGCATCTGGTGGGCTTCGTCTCGCTCCGGGACCTGATCCTGGCCAAGCCGACGGCCCTCGTCGCCGACCTGATGCAGCGGGACGTGATCACCGTCCGCGTGGACGAGTCGCAGGACAAGGTGGTCGACCTGCTCGCCCGGTTCGACTTCATCGCCATCCCGGTCGTCGACGACCATGCCCGGCTGGTCGGGATCGTGACCCACGACGACGTCCTCGACGCCGTCCGCCAGGAGGCGACCGACGAGGCCCAGATGAGCGCGGCCATCACCCCGCTCGGCGAGGGCTACCTCGACGCGGCCATCACCTCGATGACCTGGAAGCGGGGCGTGTGGCTGGCGATCCTGTTCGCCACCGCCGCCGTCACGGCGATGGTGCTCTCCACCTGGCAGTCGCCGCACGTCTGGCTCGTGGCCTTCATCCCGCTGGTGATCGCCAGCGGCGGCAACTCCGGCAACCAGTCGGCCACGCTCGTGATCACGGCGCTCTCCACGGGCGACTGCCGCCTCTCCGACTGGCGGCGGATCCTGCGGCGGGAGTTCGCCCTCGGCCTGCTCTTGGGCACGATCCTGGCCGTGCCCGGCTACCTCCTGGCGCTCGCCTACGCGCCCACGCCCGCCCAGGCGGTCGTGATCCCGGCCACGATCCTCTTGGTCGTGCTGATCGGGTCGCTGGTCGGCTCGGTGCTGCCGCTGCTGTTCCGCTCGCTCGGCCTCGACCCGGCGCTGATGAGCAACCCGTTCGTGTCGGCGATCGTCGACGTGGTGGGGCTCGTCGTCTACATGGGGCTGGCGCTCGTGCTGCTGGGCTGACGGCGGCCGCTCGTCTCCGCCGAGCGTGGCGGCTACAGCCGCCGGCCCACCGCTTCGGCGACCTTGCGGCAGACGGTCATCATCCGCCCGAAGGCCGCGAAGTCGAGGGTCTGCCCGCCGTCGCTGGCGGCGGACTTCGGGTCGGGGTGCACTTCCACGATCAGGCCGTCGGCGCCCGCGGCCACCGCCGCGGCGGCCATGCTCTCCACGAGCGGCGCGTGGCCCGTGCCGTGGCTCGGATCGACGACCACCGGCAGATGCGTGCGGGCGTGGAGCCAGGGCACCGTCGCCAGCGGAAGCGTGAACCGGGTGTGGGACTCGAAGGTGCGGATGCCCCGCTCGCAGAGCATCACCTGACGGTTGCCGCCGTCGAGGATGTATTCCGCCGCGAGGAGCAGTTCCTCCACCGTGGCGGCGGGCCCGCGCTTGAGGAGCACGGGCACGGGCGTCCGCCCGACCGCCTCGAGCAGCCGGTAGTTCTGCATGTTTCGGGCGCCGACCTGGAGCACGTCGGCATACCGGGCCACCAGGGGCACGTCCTCGGGCGCCACCACCTCCGTCACGATCGCCAGCCCCGTCTCGGCCCGGGCCTCCGCGAGCAGTTCCAGCCCCCGCTCCTTCATGCCCTGAAAGCTGTAGGGGCTCGTCCGCGGCTTGAACGCGCCGCCGCGGAGCCCGGTCGCGCCGGCGGCCTTCACGGCCGCCGCGGTCGCCACGATCTGCTCGCGGCTCTCCACCGAGCACGGGCCGGCGATCACCCCCACCGTCCCGCCGCCCACCACGAGCGAGCCGGCCCGCACCACCGTGGGCTCCGGCTGCACCTCGCGACTGGCCACCTTGTAGGGGGCGAGGATCGGCATCACCGAGGCCACGCCCGGGAGCGTCTCGAGGCCGCTCGAGGCCGTGCCCCGCTCGTCGCCCACCACGGCCACGACGGTCCGCTCGGTGCCGACGATCACGTGCGGTCGCAATCCCAGCCCCTCGACCCTTGACACCACGTGCCCGAGTTGCGCCTCGCTGGCGCCTGCCTGCATCACGATGATCATGCCTTGTTCTTCTTATCCTCCTCGGGTTTCGGCGCGAGCCCCGGCGGCAGCTTGTCGCCACGTTTCTGGACTGCAGCCCGGGTCG
>JBILOA010000342.1:0-3281 GCA_044374735.1 Pirellulales bacterium
ACGTGCTCGTGGCCTGGCACTTCCCCAACGTCGGCATCCTGGGCAAGGCGAAGCGGCACTACGCCGCCCGGTTCGCCGACGCCGCCGCCGTGGCCGAACACGTGGCGACCAACCTCGATCGGCTCGCAACCCGCACGCGGCTGTGGCGTGACACCTGGTACGACTCGACGCTGCCCTGGTGGCTGCTCGACCGCACCTTCGCCAACACCTGCAACCTGGCCACGACGGTCTGCCACCGCTTCACCGACGGCCGGCTCTGGACCTGGGAGGGCGTGGGCTGCTGCCCCGGCACCTGCGGCCACGTCTGGCACTACGCCCAGGCGACGGGCCGGCTGTTTCCCGACGTCGAGCGGGACTACCGGCAGCGGGTCGACTTCGCGATCGCCCAACATCCGGACGGGGCGATCGGGTTTCGGGCCGAGAGCGGGATGCATCCCGCCATCGACGCCCAGGCAGGCACGATCCTGCGGGCCCTCCGCGAACACCAGATGGCGGCCGACGGCGGCTTCCTGGAGCGGGTCTGGCCGGGCGTCCGCAAGGCCACGGAGTGGCTGATCGCCCAGGACGGCAACGGCGACGGGATCATCGAAGGCCCCCAACACAACACGCTCGACGCCAACTGGTTCGGGCCGGTCGCCTGGCTCAGCGGCCTGTATGTGGCGGCGCTGCTCGCCGCGGCCGAGATGGCCGTCGAACGGGGCGACGAGGCGTTCGCCACGAGGTGCCGCGAGATCGCGACCAAGGGCCGCGAGCAACTCGTGAACCGGCTGTTCGAGGGAGACTATTTCTTCAACCTGCCCGACCCGCAGCATCCCGAGGCGATCAACTCCGGCAGCGGCTGCCACATCGACCAGGTGATGGGCCAGCACTGGGCCTGGCAGGTGGGTCTCGACCGGGTGACGCCCCAGCGGGAGACCGTCTCGGCGCTCAAATCGCTGTGGCGGTTCAACTTCGCGCCCGACGTGGGCCCCTACCGGGAGGCCAACAAGCAGGGCCGCTGGTATGCGATGGCCGGCGACGGCGGCCTGTTGATGTGCACCTTCCCGCGGGCCGACTGGAACTACGTCAAGGCCGCCGGCAAGGGGCCCGACTGGGCGGCCGGCTACTTCAATGAGTGCATGAGCGGGTTCGAGTATCAGGCCGCGGCGCACATGCTCTGGGAGGGGCTCCCGCTCGAAGGGCTCGCCGTCACGCGGGCGGTGCACG
This sequence comes from Pirellulales bacterium, assembly GCA_044374735.1. Classification (GTDB taxonomy): domain Bacteria; phylum Planctomycetota; class Planctomycetia; order Pirellulales; family UBA1268; genus QWPN01. Next base: position 1,207 of record JBILOA010000342.1, read on the forward strand.
ATCGCTACCACGCGGCCGCCCGTAATCCCTACAACGAGGTCGAGTGTTCCGACCATTACGTGCGGGCGATGGCCAGCTACGGTGTCTTCCAGGCCGCCTGCGGCTTCACCTGCCACGGCCCGCGGGGGGAGTATTCGTTCGCGCCCCGGCTGACGCCCGAAAACTTCCAGGCCCCATTCGTCGGGCCGGAGGGCTGGGGCACCTTCAGCCAGCGGGCCGCCGACGGCCGGCTCACGGCCGCGCTGGCGGTCAAGCACGGTCGCCTCGCGATCACGTCGCTCGTTTTGGCGCGGCAGGCGGGCGTGGCGACGCAGAGCGTGACGGCCCACCTCGGCGACAAGCCCGTGCCCGCCCGACTCGAGCAAGACGGCGGAGAAACGATCCGGATCTCCTGGCCCGAGCGGCTCGGGATCGGAGCCGGGGAACGCCTGGAACTCCGGTTCTCCTGAGCGTTTCGGGGTGGGCCTCCACGGGCGGCGGAGCGAAAATCGGCAACAACACCGACACGATCCCGCAACTCGCTTGGGAAGCGGTTGCCTACGATAATCCTGGGTTTCTGGCGGCCGTCGACTCATTCACGGGGTCCGCGGGAGACCGAGGGGAGCCTTGCCATGACCACGCAACTCGCTCAGTTCATCGCCGCCGCATGCCCGGCTTCGTGTCGTCGGCTTGGCTTGAAACGCTTCGATCCCCTCGTCGTGGGCCTGCTGGTCGCCGCACTCCTCGCAGTGATGGCGCCGACAAGAGCGGACATTTTCACCTGGAACGGCGGCAACGGCACCTGGACGAGCACCGGCTGGACGAATGTCACGACCAGTGCCAATCCCGTCGCCGGCCCCACGGGCGCGAGCAACGCCAACTCGGCGACGATCTCCTCCGGCACGGTCACCTTCGCGGGCAACGACACGTTCGGAGCCGCCGGAACGACTGCCACTCCAGTGATCACGCTCAATGCGGGCGGCACGCTGAACTCCGGCGGCTTCTTCAACACGATCTGGAACCTGAATCTGGCCGGGGGCACGCTCCTGGCCGATGGCGGCGTGAATACGAACTACCCGGCGTTTCAACTCGCGGGCACGCTCGCAGTCACCGGCACCCAGGCCTCGACGATCGGCGTGGCCACGAGCCCGCGGAACTCCCTCAATCGGGTCAACCTGGGCGGCAGCGGCAACACCACCCTCACGCTCAATGTCGACGACGTGACGGGCAGTACCGCCACGGATCTGTTCATCGACACGGTGCTGCAAAACGGTCCCAGTTGGGCCGGCAACCTCACGAAGACGGGCGCCGGCACGGCCGTGCTCTCGGCCGTCAACACCTACACCGGTGTGACCAACGTCTCCGGCGGCACCCTCTCGATCGCCTCGACCGGCGGTCTCTCCTCGGCCGGCAGCATGAACGTGACGAATGGTGGACGGCTCGCCATCTCGGGCGCGGTGACGCTCGCCGCCAACACGTTCTTCGGCGTCGGCAACGGGATCGCGAGCACGACCGGCACGACGGTCATCGAGTCGGGGGCGAACGTCAATCTCGGCGGTAACGCCGTGCTGATCGGCGGCGGCCGGCCGAGCCTGGGCAACGGGGCCGGCTCGCTTGTGATCAATGGCGGCACGGTCACGGTGGCCGCAGCCAGCGGCACCGGCGGCGGCGGCGACAACAGCACCGTCTGGATCAACCCCTACGGCAACGGCGGGGCCAGTTCGCTGTCGCTCAACGGCGGCGTGTTCGCCACGGCTAGGGCGATCAGTGACGGCGGGGCCGGCGGATCGACCGTCAACTTCAACGGCGGCACGCTGCGGCTGCTGGCCACCACCACCAACACCGTCAACCCGGCCAGCGCCTTCATCCTCGCCGGCGGTTTCGTCCTCGACAGTAACGGCTTCGACGCCTCCATTTCCCGCGCCCTCCTCACCGACACGGTCTCGACCGGTGGCGGCCTCACGAAACAGGGTGGCGGCCGCCTGACGCTCTCGGGTGCGAACACGTTCACGGGGGCCACGACCATTTCCGGCGGAGCCCTGCGAATCACCAACGCCGCCGGGCTCGGCACCACGGCCGCTGGCACGACCGTGGCC
>JBILOA010000343.1:0-3277 GCA_044374735.1 Pirellulales bacterium
CTCCGGCCCGATGCGACCGGTCCGCCAGGCCTCGTCGAGGGCCAGCGGGATCGAGCCGCTCGAGGTGTTGCCGAAGCGGTCGAGGTTCATGAACACCTTGTCCTCGGGGAGGCCCAGGGCCGTGCGAATCCCCTCCAGGATCCGGGCGTTGGCCTGATGGAGCACGAACAGGTCGATGGCCTCCAGCGGCACGCCGGCCCGCCGCACGACCGTCGCGATGTTCTCCTCCGCCAGCCGGATCGCCCACTTGAAGACCGCCCGGCCGTCCATCTTCATGAACTGATCCCGGCGGGCCAGCCCCTCGGCCGAGACTGGCTGCCGCGACCCGCTCATCGGGCAGGTGAGCAGGCCCGCCCCGCGGCCGTCGGAGCCGAGCGCGAACGCGAGCAGCCCCCGCTCCCGGCCCGCCGGAGCCGATCCCGTCGCCTCGAGCATCACGGCCCCGGCGCCGTCGCCGAAGAGCGGCCAGGTCTTCACGTCCTCGGGATCGACGAACCGCGAGTTGGTGTCGGCGCCGATCACGAGCGGCAGCCGGCTCGTGCCGGACGCCACGAACTGCGCCGCGGTGACGAGTGCGTAGGCGAAACCGGCGCAGGCCGCGGTCACGTCCATGGCCGGGGCGTCGAGCCCGAGCGCCTCCTGCACGACGCATGCCGTGGAGGGGATGCAGGTGTCCGGCGTGAACGTGCCGAGCACGAGCAGGTCGATCTCCGCCGCCGAGAGGCCGGACTGGCCGATGGCCGCCCGGCCGGCCGCCGCCGCCAGATCGCTGGTCGCGATGCCGGGCGGCGCGTGCCGCCGCTCGTGGATCCCGGACCGGGCCACGATCCACTCGGGGTCGCAGCCGAGCCGGGCCAGGTCGGCGTTGGTCACCACCGGGTCGGGCACCGCGCTGCCGATGCCGGCCAGCCGAAACCCGACGGCGCGGCCGAACCGGGAGGGCCGCGGCGAGTTGAGGATGTCGGACATGCGAGCGGCGGGGCGGCCTGGACGATGGGGCGGGTCAGGGTGGCGGTTCGGCGGCCGGCGCGGCGGGCGGTTCGTCGGCCGCCTTGGCCTGGATCACGCCAGCCCTTCCCAGGCGGATCTTCCCATATTCCGCCTCGGAGACCACGTAGTACCAATCGGCGAACCGGCTGTTGAGCTCGCGAACCCGCTTCTGGCCGGCCTTCACCTTCTCGTCGTAGGCCTCCTGAGCGAGCCGGTTTTCCCGCTCGATGCGCCGTCGCTCCTCGAGGGCTGCCTGGGCCTTGGCCTCCTCCTCGTCGGCCTTGGCCAGCGGATCCGGACCGGCATCCGCGGGGGCGGGCTTCTGGTCACCTTCGGCGCCCGCGGCACCGGCTTCGCCCTCGGCACCCTGGGCCCCGGCCGCGTCTGCGGCAGGCTTGGCAGCCGCCGGCTCTTCCACCGGCTTGGCCGCCGCAGGTTCGCTCTGCTCAGGCTTCTTGTCTGCGTCGTCGCCGGTCTTCTCGGTGGGCTTGTCGCCGGCCTCACCCGGAGGGCTCGTCTCCGGCGCGGGGGGCGCGGCGGCCTCCGGCAGCGGCAGGACCTCGGGCTTGGCCAGCAGCCCCTCGTTGAACCGCGCCGACACGAACAGGTAGCGGCCCTTCTTGTCGTCGGAGCCCTTCCCGGCTTCATCCCCGGCGCCCGCCTGCGGCTTGTCGGCCGCGGGGGCCTCGGCCTCGCTGCCGGCGACGTTCGTGGGATTGCCAAACCGCAGCAGATACTCGACGCCGTCCTTCATACCCACGACGGTCTCGCCACTGGACGAGAGCATCTCACCGGAGTCGACCGGGAAGAAGCCCCGCCCCGCCAGCGACACGACCGCCTGCTCGTCGTCGGTGAACTTCTTGTCGGCCTTGAGGTCGGCGCTCAGGCCCGCCGGCTTGCGGACCACGTCCACGATCGTGAGGTCGGCCAGGGCGTTCTTCAGCTCGTTGAGCTTGGTGGCGGCCAGCTCCTCGTCGGCGCCGAGCGGCTTCTCCTCGGGCTTGTTGCCCTTGGCGAAGTCGACGAGCTTCAGCAGCGACCACTTGCCCTCCTTGTCGTCGTAGGCGAGGTCGATCTCGCTGGTGCGCGTGCGGGAGATGCTCGGCCGGCCGTCGGGGGCGAAGGCGACCGACCAGGAGGAATCGTCGATCGTCAGCCGGGTCACGTCCCAGGGGGAGAGCTTGAGCAGATCCTTCTCGATCCAGTCGTCAAACTTGGTCGTGAACTTCGCGGTGTCGAGCTCCACCAGGTAGACCGGGTCTTGCCCGGCCTTGCGGACATACCGCAGGGTGCGGCCCGCCGCGTCGGTGCCGACCGGCCGCTTGAACTCCTTGCCGACGATCAGCCGGGCGAGCTTGTTGCCCGAGCCGTCGCGAATCTCGACGAGCTGCCCGACGCCTGTCTCGCCCACCGCGACCTTGTCGGCGTCGGGCTCCTTGACCCCGTACAAAACGTGGTCGCCCGGCGAGGTGCTGACGACGTCGACGATCGGCCGGTCCACCAGCTCCGTGGCCGCGGCCGCCAGCTGATCCTTGGCGTCGGCGGGGTAGTTCTGGTGCGAGGGAAGCACCCACACGCCGCCACTCTTGACCACCTTGAAGGGAGCGAGCGTGGCCGTGTCTTCATCGAACGAGACGATCTCCAGGCTGGCGGCCTTGGCGGCGTCGGTGAGTTCGGGAAACAGCGGCTTGCCCTCCGCGGTCTCGCTCGTGGCATCCCGCGACCGCAGCGCCGGCCGCATCTGCAGCCACGCACCCAGCGCCAGCAAGCCCAGCCCCGCGACGAGGAACGTGACCGTGCGGCGCCCGGCGGGAGTCATGCCCCCGCCCGGAGTCGCGTCGCTTCGCATACCAGCCGCCATACCCTGTCCCTCCTTCACCTGAGCCTCGACGTCGCCACGCCCTCGCGCTCCTGGGCGCGGCGGCGGAAGAACACGAAGAACGCCACCACCAAGGGCGGAATCGGGGGCAGCAGCACGGCCAGCCACTTCTGCCGGTCCTGCTCCCGCCGGATTTCCGCCTCCAGCTCCCGCTCGACCTTGTCGACTTCGGCATCCCGCTTCCGCCGGAGTTGCTCGATCTTGGTATCGAGCTTCCGTTGGGCCAGCCGCTGGCTGCTGGCGAGCTGCTGCATCGCCTGCATCGCCGCCTGGGGGTCGGCATTGCCCTGCGACTCCATCTCCTGGATCTTCTTCTCGAAGGCCCCCACCTCCTGCTGCATCGCGTCGTTGGCGGCCCGCTCGGCGTCGTCGAACTCGGCCACGAATCGGGACCGCTGGTCATCGGCC
>JBILOA010000344.1:0-3276 GCA_044374735.1 Pirellulales bacterium
GTGCCGCACGGCGGCGTCGAGCACGTGGACGAGCCCCAGCACGTTGACCCGGGCGTCGAAGGCGGGCTCGCGGACCGAGCGGCTCACCGACATCTGCGCCGCCTGATGACAGACGGCCTCCGGCCGCTCCCCGGCGAACACCCGCTCGACCGCTGCCGCGTCGGCGATGTCGGCGACATGGAGCGGCACGCCCCGCGGGAGATTGTCGGCCGAGCCGCTCGACAGGTCGTCGAGCACCACCGGCGCGTGGCCGGCCGCGAGCAGGGCGTCGACGATGTGGCTGCCGATGAATCCGGCGCCGCCGGTGACGAGGATCTTCATGCGCTGGGGTCGCGACGGGCCGCCCTTGCCGGTGCCGCCATGGAAGGATGAGCGACGGGATCGCTAGCATACCCGGGCGTTTCGGCCCGCCGCCCACGCCCGGCTTCCATGATCCTGATTCACGAGCAGTACGCGTCTCCCGATCCGGCGCGCGCCGCCGAACTGGCCCACGTGCGCGGGTGCAACGCCGCCTCGGGCGTGTTCGCCGAGATCGTGCCGCTGGCCGACGGGAAGCGCAAGTCGTTCGCCGACTTCTTCCGGTTGGCCGCCGAGCGTTATCCGGGGGAGGTCTGCGTCGTGGCCAACGCGGATATCGCCTTCGACGAATCGCTGCGCGGGGCGGCCGCCGTGCTCGGCGCATCGCCGCGGCCGCTGCTCGTGGCCCTCTCCCGCTGGGACGATCCCTCCGGGCCGTCGATGGAGGGCCGCGTCGATCCCCAGCGGTGGCGGTTCTACTCCCACTCGCAGGACACCTGGATGTTCGTCGCCGGAGCACTTCCGGATTTCGAGGCGGGCTTCACGCTGGGCATCCCGGCCTGCGAGAGCCGGCTGGCCCACGAGGCCTTCCGGGCCGGGGTCGGCGTGCTCAATCCGGCGCTCTCGGTCCGCACCTGGCACCACCATGCCTCCGGCACCCGGACCTGGAAGCTCGCCGACGCCTACCGCGGGCCGCTCTACTTCCCCCGGCTGACGACGCTCGAGGCCGCCTGCTGCGAGGGCTACATCCTCGATCGAGGCCGCTTCAAGACGCGAAAAGAGATCGTCTCGGGCTGACCGGCGACCGCCCCGGTGCCGGATCGGTGGCGACCGGATTGTTTGACCGGCCCGTGGGGTGGCGTATCCTCGATTCACGCCTTGGCGACCGTCTTCACCCTCGCCCGCCCTCCTGCGTCCCGACGATCCATGGTGACCCACGTCCCCCGCCGCCCGGATCGCCGCCGGCCACCCGCACCCCGGGCGGCCGGATTCAGCCTGGTCGAGCTGCTCGTCGTGGTGGCGATCCTCGGCACGCTCATTTCGCTGACGCTGCCGGCGGTCCAGTCGGCCCGCGAGAGCGCCCGCCGTGCCGCGTGCTCCAACAACCTGCGGCAGATGGGGATCGCGCTCACCAACTACGAGGCCGCCCGCCGCTGGTTCCCGCCGGGCGACGACGCCCTCTCCCGCCGCAATCACGCCTGGAGTTCGTTCATCCTGCCGTATCTCGAGGAGCAGAAAACGGCCGGCCGGATCAACTACCAGCGGCCGTGGAACGATCCGCAGGGCAACGCGGCGATCGCCGACGTGATCATCTCGACCTATGTGTGCCCGACCAGTATCCAGCTGTTCCCCGGCAAGCAGGACTACGGCGGGGTGATGGGAAACGCGGTGGTGCTCACGGCGGGCGATGAGCTTCCCGAACTGCCGCCGGGCTGGGCTCATGGCGGCGTGCTCTATGCGACGGCCGACGACTGCCCCCGCCCGTGCCGGGCCGGCCAGGTGAGCGACGGGCTGTCGAAGACGCTCCTGGTGAGCGAAGGGGTCGATCGGGGCTTCCGGGAGATGGACAACGAGTCGCGCATCGGCAACGCCCGCTGGGCCTGTGGCACCAACTGCTTCTTTTTCAGTTCGCCCGTGCTCAACACGCCCGAGGTGGACGGGTTTCGCAGCCATCACCTCGGGGGCGTGCACGGACTGTTCGGCGACGGCAGGGTCGTGCTCATGGTTGACGACACGGCACCCGAAATCCTGATGGCGGCCTGCACGAAGGCCGGGGGCGAGGTGGTCGGGCCGGCCCCCTAGCCTGTCCAGACCCCCAAAAACCCCGAATTTGCCGGACCGGAAAAGGTATTTTGACGGGGCGTTCCCCGGCGGTACGATACATCCCAATGTGGTGCTTCGGCACGGCCACGGATCGGCTTCCAGTTATCGAAATCGACAGACATCTCTCCTCTTCGCCAAAAAGCAGTAAGGAACCATCCATGATTCGCAAGGTCTTCTGTGTCGCAGTGCTGGCCGCCATGGCCTCGGTCGCCGGCCCCGTTCTCGCCGGTGGTGGCAGTGGTGGCTCCAAGGGCAGTGTCGCCGTTCGGATGAAGAACGTCGGCGTCGCGCCCGTCGCCGTGAATGCCCTCTCGGGCAGCGCTTCTCTCAACCAGATCATCAGCTCTGCCCGGACGGTCGGTGCCAACGGTGTCGCCCAGTTCTCGGTTCGGTCCGGTGCGTTCACGGCCGTCGCCGCCAGTCCCTCGGCGCCGCTGTCGGCGAACTCCGTCCGCAGCTTCAACACCCGCGGCTTCAGCACCGTCTATCTCTACGCCCAGCAGGACGGCACCGCCGCCACGCTGGTCGGCGCTCCGGGCGGCGTGAAGTTCTAAGCCTGCTTCGAGCGGGGCTTGTTCGTCCACTGCGGCGGGCGGATCGCAAGTCGGTCCGCCCGCCGTTTGCTTGCCAGGCTGCCGTCTCGGGAGGCGATGAGCGGGAAACTGAGATGATGGGCGTGTCCACGGATGGTGTGCGGCGGTCACCCTCGGCCACGCGGCCGGGATGGGTGGCGATCGCCTGGTTCACCGCCATCGTCGCCACCGCCGTGTTCGTGGCCGCTCCGTGGCTCGACGAAATGCTCGTTCCCGCCGGCTGGCTCGGCATCGCGGCGGGACTCGTGCTCGCCACCGGCCGCCCGGGATGGCGCGGCGAACTCGCCGTCCTGGCGTCGGCCGTGCTCGCGATCGGCCTGGCCTTCCACTGGACGCCCGAGGTGCTCGCCGACGCGATGCGGACGAGCAAACTCGTCGGCTTCGCGTTCGCGGTGCCGATCGTGCTCTGGGACGCCTGCCGGCTGGCGCTGCCCTTTTGGGTCGTGGGACGGCTGTGCCGCGACCCGCGGCAGGCCTGGCTGCCCGCGGGACTCGTCGCGGTCGTGGCGGAGGCGCTGATCCCCGGGGTCTTTCCCTGGAAGCTCGGCTATTCGCAGCTCGC
>JBILOA010000346.1:0-3275 GCA_044374735.1 Pirellulales bacterium
CTCGTCGCGGAACAGGTCGAGCGAGGCCAAGCCGACCGCGGCGGCCAGCGGATTTCCGCCGAAGGTGTGGCCGTGGTAGAAGGCCCGCTGCTCGGCGTGGGAGCCGAGGAACGCGTCCCAGATGCACCCGTGGGTGAGCGTGGCCGCCATCGGCAGGTAGCCGGCGGTGAGCCCCTTCGCGAGGCAGAGGAAGTCGGGGGCCACGTCCTCCCGCTGGCAGGCGAACATCGTGCCGGTGCGCCCGAAGCCCGTCGCCACCTCGTCGAGGATCAGGAGCACGTCGTGCTTGCGGGTGAGTTCCCGCACGCCCCGGAGGTAGCCGGGCGGGTGGACGATGATCCCGCCGGCCATCTGCACGAGCGGCTCCATGATCACCGCCGCCAGCTCGTGGGCATGCGCGGCCAGCACGGTCTCGAGGGCGGCGAGCGACTCCTCGAGCGTGGGCACGCGACCGGAGGCGTCGCGCATCCCGGGCGGCCGCAGCCGGATCGGCGCGAACGTGAGCGGTTCGAACATCGCCGTGAACCGGTCGACTCCGCCCACGCCGACGGCGCCGAGCGTGTCGCCGTGGTAGGCCTCGTCGATGGCGACGAACCGGGTCTTTTCCGGCCGGGCCGGCACGGTCTGCCGCCAGAACTGGAAGGCCATCTTGAGCGCCGCCTCGATCGCCGTCGAGCCGTCGTCGGAGAAGAACACGCGGTCGAGACCGGGCGGCGCGACTGCGGCCAGGCGGCGGGCGAACTCGACCGTGGTCGGATTCGAGAGGCCGAGATTCGTGGTGTGGGCCACCTTCGCCGCCTGGTCGGCCAGGGCGGCGTCGAGCCGCGGATGTCGGTGGCCGTGCACGTTGCACCACATGCTGGCCGAACCGTCGAGATACCGGTGGCCGTCGGTGTCGACGAGCCAGCAGCCCGCGCCGCGCTCGATCAGCAGCGGCTCGTACTCCTGCATCTGGGTGAAGGCATGCCAGACGTGGTGGCGGTCCCAGTGGGCAAGGTCCGCATGGGGGCGATTCATGGCAGGATCACCCGCGTGCCGGTCCGCGCCGCAAGCACGGCATCCGCCCTGCCCTGCACCACGGCGGCCTCGATCGCGCCTTGCGAGCCGACGAGCGCGACCAGCGTGCCCGGCGGCGCGTCGCCGTAGGTGCCGACGACCCGCGTCACCTCCCGATCGCCCACCGCGAGCCGGCCGGCCGCCACGAGCCGGGGACGCAGGTCGGCGGGCAGGTTCGTGATCAGGTTGCCGAACGCGTCGACGTGCACCACCTCACCCTCGAGTCCGGCCGGTGTCTCGCGGGGCTGCGGGATCGCGAGCCGCTCGAGTGCGTCGGCCGCGGGCCCGAGCGACTCGGGGGCCTCGCCCTCGACGAGCGCGACGGCCGCCGGCGCGAGCACGTCGCGGCCGTGAAACGTCGGCGAGGCTGTCGCCGGCACGGCCAACACCCTCGCCTCGTCGGCCGGCGTGACGGCGAGCACCCGCGACAACACCCCATTGTCTGGGACCAGGTACTGCTGCCCTCCGGCCCGCACCCAGACGAGCCGCCGCGTCGTCCCGACGCCCGGATCGACCACGATCAGGTGGAGCGAGCCCGCCGGAAACGCCGGGCAGGCCCGGGCCACGAGCCAGGCGGCGGCCCGCACGTCATGGGCCGCGACGTCGTGGGCGATGTCGACGAGTGTGTACGGCCGGCGGGCCTGCAGCAGCCGGCCTTTCAACTCGGCCACATACCCGCTGCCCGTGCCGAAATCGGTGGTGACGGTGATGATCCGGGGCGGTGATTCGGGCATGATGCCAAAGCCTACCCGAGCAGCCCGGGCAGGTCGTCGAGGCCGACGGTCTCCACGTCGGGCCCGGCCGGCTGGCGGAGCGACTGACCGTGGGGCGAGCGGCAGACGACCGCGAGCGTGGTCACCTGACCGGCTCCGATCAGGTCGCGGATCCGCAGCAGTCGGGCGGCCGTGGCGGGGGGCGTAAACTCGCTCCACGAAGCGTCGATCAGCGCCAGGCCCCGGCGGGTCGGCAGCAGAAAGTCGACTTCCTTAGTCCGGTCACGCCAGAAGGCCAGTTCCGCCCGGGGCGCGATCGCGGCCAGCAGCCGGCGCAACTCGGCGTGCACGGCGGTCTCCCAGAGTGCGGCGGCGTGGGGCGAGGCCGCCAAGGCCTGCTCGTCGCGGATCCCGAGCAGCGCCGCGCACAGGCCCGTGTCGAGGAAGAACAGCTTGGGAGATTTCACCAGCGGCTTGCCCTGTGGCGGTTGCCAGGGACGGACGAGCGTGATCACGCCGGCGTCGGCCAGCGTATCGAGCCAGATCGCCGCCGTGGAGCCGGCGATCCCGACCTCCCGGGCCAGTTCGGCCTTGTTGAGCAGTCGTCCGGTACGGCAGGCGGCCGCCCGCAGAAATCGCTCGAAGTCGTGGACGCTGTCGACCCGGAGTTGGAGCGGCAGCTCGCGGGCGAGATGCTCGGCCACGAGTGCCCGCATAAACTCGCCGACGTCGGCCTGCGGATCGGCATAGACCGCGGGAAAGCCCCCCCGCAACAGCCGCTGCTCGATCGACAGGTCCGGCCGGGCCGCCGAGATTTCCGCGTGTGACAGGCCGTCGACCCGCAGGCTCGCGTCGCCCTGCTCCCAGGCCTCGATGGCGGCGGCGGCGAGCGTCAGCGGCCGGGAGCCGACGAGGACGTAGCCAGCCGGTGGGCATGGGCGGGCTCGAATCTCGCGAGCGACATGGTGCACCAGACGCGGGGCGAGATGGACGTCGTCGATGACGACGGGCGGAGGAATTCCGGCCAGGAAGGCTGCGGGGTCGAGTTGGGCGCGGCTGGCTTCAGTGGGCAGGCTCAGCGATGCGCGACGATGAGTAGGAAAGAGAACTTGGGAGAGATGGGTTTTGCCGACCGCTCTGGGTCCGTGGATAACGAGGAGAGGTTGTGGCTGAGTTGACGTTATTTCGGGAGGGGCAACGTTGCGTGCGATTTGAATAATCATTGTGTGCGATCATATCGAACGTTTTGCATGAAGCTCAATTGGGCAAACAGGGGATTCTGCGGCGACGAGGTGGTCGTGCCCCGGAGCCGGCGTTGCTGGCCGACCCTCGTTGCGAGGCAGGCGACCTCGAGCGTAGGTCGCGGAAGGCACCGTCCAACGAAGCGGCAATCGCCCGCTGCCCCGCCGACGCTCAGCCGTCGCCGCGACGGATCAGCTCGATGCACTTTTCGCGAACCTTTGCCGGGTTCACGTTGGGGTTCTTCTTCTTGGCCTGTCCGATGAG
>JBILOA010000345.1:0-3275 GCA_044374735.1 Pirellulales bacterium
TACTTCAGCGGCTCGGCGCCGCGGCCGGCCGTAGCGGCGGATTCCTCGCCCACGAGCACGACCTCGTACAGGGCCGTCACCGTGTGCCCGGCGCCGATCTCGCCGGCATCCTTTTTGTCGTCGCGAAAATCCTCGGCGGCGAGGACCCGGTTCTCGTAGCCGAGCAGCCGGTAAGAGGCGACCTGCGCGGGGTTGAACTCCACCTGGATCTTCACGTCCTTGGCGATCGTGATCGTGGAGCCGGTGAGCTGCTCCACGAGCACCTTCCGTGCCTCGCGGACGCCGTCGATGACGGCGTAGACGCCGTTGCCATGGTCGGCGATCTTCTCCAGCTTCTCGTCCTGCAGGTTTCCGTCACCGAAGCCGAGCACGGTGAGGAAGGTGCCTCCCCTTGCCTGCTTCGTGATCAGCTCGACGAGCGCCTGGTCGCTCGTGACGCCGACGTTCAGGTCGCCGTCGGTGCAGAGGATCACGCGATTGGCCCCGCCCTCGATGAACTCCGCCGCGGCCTGCTCGTAGGCGAGCGTGATCCCGGCGCTGCCGTGCGTCGAGCCGCCCGCCCGGAGGGCCTCGATGGCGCCGCGGATCGTCTGCTTCTGGTCGCCGCTCGTGGACGGCAGCACGAGGCCGGCATTGCCGGCGTAGGTCACGATCGCCACGTGGTCGTTCTCCGTGAGCTCTTCGACGAGCATCGTCAGGGACTGCTTGACGAGCGGCAACTTGTTCGGCTGGTTCATCGAGCCCGAGACATCCACCAGGAACACCAGATTCCCCGCCGGCCGGGCGTCGCGATTCACGTCACGACCGCAGAGGCCGACACGGACGAGGCGGTGGCCGGGACGCCACGGACAGGCGGCCGCCTCGAGCGTCACCGAGAATGGCGCGTCACCCTCGGGCTGCGGATACTCGTAGCGGAAGTAGTTGACGAGTTCCTCGATCCGCACGGCATCCCGGGGAGGTCGGCGGCCGGCCGTGAGAAACCGGCGGAGGTTGGCGTAGGAAGCCGTGTCGACGTCGATCGAGAAGGTGGAGAGCGGCTGCTCGCCGACGGCGACGAACCGGTTGTCGCCGAAGTGGGCGTAGCGCTCGGTCGAGGTGCGTTCCCGGTCGGTCCCGCCCGAATCCGTAGCGCTCGTGCGCTGCCAGCGTTGCTCGTCCGACTGCTGTCCGCCGAGCCCAGTCGAGAGACCTGCTGGCCCGGCGGAGTAGGCGCCGAAAGCCGTCATGGGTGCAGTCACGGTCTCCGGCTCCACGGAAACCGCGTCGGACTCGCGGCGCCCGTTATCCCCGAGTTCAAGTTCCAGCCGAGACGTGTCGGCCGGCGCCGCCCGACGTTCGGCCATCGCCACGTCGGGCCCGGGCTCACCGAGGTAACCAAACCGCGCCGACTCGAACCCCAGCACCAGGAGCATGGCCGCCGCAGCCGCACAGGATCCGAGCCCGAGCGTCCAGGCCGCGAGCCTGCCGGAGCGGCTGGGCCGCCGGGGAGGCGTGCTCGGCGTCGCGGCCACGGTGCCCACCGCGGCGGCGAGCACCGCCCGCCGGAGGTCGGTGGATCGCGCGGGCACGTCCTCAGCACGGGCGGCCTTGAGCGCCGCGGCCGTCGCGCGGACTTCCGCCACGTGCGCGCGGGACGCGGCTGCATCGGGGGCGGCGAGCAGCCGCTCGACCGCGACCCGCTCCTCGGGCGTGACCATGTCGAGCGCGTACGCGGTGAGGAGCGCATCGCGATCCTCGCGGATTGGATCCTGGTCCGGGCTCATGGCAGTGTCTCCTCGGGATGCGATGGGCGTGGATGGTCGGGCAGATTCAGGTGGAGCTTGTGACCGAAGGGGCCGTGGCGATGAGGCCGCGGATCAGGGGATGGGTGCGAAGCGCGGTGAGCCCGCGATGCGTGAGCACGCGGACGTGGCCCTCCGTGCGACCGGTGATCGCGGCGATCTCCTTGGCCGTGAACCCTTCGCACCACAGGTCGATCGCCTCCCGCTGGGGCGGAGGCAGGTCGCGGAGCAGGTCGCGGAGGCGGGCGGCGAGTTCCCGACGCTCGGCAGTCGTGGCGGGATCGCGTCCGGCCGCATGCTCGGCCGCCGGGGCGATCGATTCTTCTTCCAGTTCGACGAGCGACCGCTCGCGGCCGGCTTGCCGCAGATGATCAAGGGCCCGATTGCGGCAGACGCGAAACAGCCAGGCCGCGGGGTTCTCGCCGGCCGTGGCTCGCGACTCGCCGCAGAGTTGCACGAACGCATGCTGGACGGCATCGGCCGCGAGATCGACGTCGCCGAGCAGCCGCCGGGCATACCGCACCAGCGGCTGTTCGTGGGCGTCGACGGCCGCCATGATCCAGCCGTGCCCGTCGCGTGTGGCTTCCATGTCGCGGCCCTCGGGGGTTTGACTCGCCGCCCGGCAATCCGGTCGGCCCGGCCATGAGGATGACGGCGGCGGGGCGATTCCGTTACAGCCGGGCGGAAGATTACGGACTTCGGCCGTTTTTCCGGGCCGCCGGCTCAGGCTGCCGCCATCGGCGTGTTGACGGTCGCCGCCGCCGCGGCCATCCTGTCGCCCATGAATGAACCACCGGCAGACGGCGCGGCGACGGGCGGGGATGCGGCCACCAAGGCCGTGCGGCCCCTCGACGCCAACGAGCGGCGGGTGCTCGGCGTCTTGATCGAAAAGGGGAAGACCACCCCCGATCAATACCCGCTCTCGCTCAACGCGCTGGTGAACGGCTGCAACCAGAAGAGCAACCGCGACCCCGTGATGACGCTCGACGAGGAGCAGGTGATGCGGGCCGTGCGGAGCCTGCAGACGGCCGGCGCGGTCGCCGAGGTGTTCGGCAGCGGCAAGCTCCCACGGTACCGGCATCTGGCCTACGAGTGGTTGGCAGTGGGCAAAGAAGAGCTTGCGATCATCGGCGAGCTGCTCTGCCGCGGCGAGCAAACCGAGGGCGATCTGCGGGGCCGGGCCAGCCGGATGGACGAGATCCCCGACCTCACCACGCTGCGGACCCATCTCGACGCACTCGCCGCCAAGGGGCTCGTCATCTGGCTCTCGCCTCCCGGCCGCGGGCGGATGCTGACCCACGGCCTCCTGCCCGAGGAGAAGCTCGACAAGGTGCGGCGCGAGGTCGGCGCCGCGCTCGCCGCCGGGCCCGCGGCGAAACCGGCAGCGACCGACTCCGGCGAGGTGGCCGCGCTCAAGCAACGGATCGCCGAGCTCGAGGCCGAGGTCGCCCAACTCCGCGGGCAGCGCTAGCTTTACGCCCGCCGGGCCATCCA
>JBILOA010000347.1:0-3270 GCA_044374735.1 Pirellulales bacterium
CGCGGTCGGTGCCGGCGGCGGCGAGATCAACAGCACGGTCGATGCCAATACGATCACGCTCGGCACCGCCAACATGCTCACGGGCACGGGCACTCTCCGGCTCACGGGCACCAACGCGACCACGTCCGTGCTCTCCGTGAACGCCGCCAACGGCAACTTTACCGGCAACCTCGAGATCGCGAGCGGCCGGGTGATCTTTGGCGCCGGCAGCCTCACCAACCCGCTGGGCACCGGCGACGTGACGATCGGGGCCGGTAACTCGTCACTGTTCATCGCCCAGAGCGGGCTTGCCTTCGGCAACCGGTTTCTGATCCAGGGCAACGGCGGTGAGACCCGCGGCGCGATCGGGTTCTCGTCCAACAGCAGCACGACGCTCAACGGCCCGATCGTGCTGACCGGCGACGCGTCGCTGCTGGCGGATGCCGCCGTCACCACCACCTTCAACGGCCCGATCTCGGGTGATTTCGGCGCCTTCTTCGGCTCGCAGACGGGGGGCACGCGGACCAACGCAAATACCACGGCGGTCTACGCCGTGAACGGCAACAACACCCACGCCGCCACGCGAATCGGAGCCGGCATTCTCTCGATCGCATCGGAACGGGCCCTGGGCTCGACCGCGGCGCCTCTGACGCTCGACACCGGCACCCTGCGGATCAACGGCTCGGGGATCGTGCTCAACCCGGCGCGCACCGTGACCCTCAACGCCGGCACGATCTCCTTCATCGACACGCAGGCCAACCCCCTCCGGATCGAGGGCCCGATCGCCGCCACGAGCGGCAGCCTCACGAAGGTGGGCAGCGGCACGCTGACGCTCGCCGGGGCGGTTGGCCACACCGGTGCCACCGTGATCGAGGGAGGCTCGCTGGTCGTCTCGGGCACGCCGGCCGCCGGCACCGCCCTCACGCTCGGGGCCGCGGCGGGCACGTCGGTGGTGCGGGCCGAGTATGCGGGCGTGGACGCCACGTACGGTGGCCTCACGGTGCGGACCAACAGCACATCATTCAACGATCTCTCGGTCGCCGCCGGCCGGACGGTGACCATCAATGGGAACGTCCTGATCGGCACGGACACGAACGGATCGACGACCCGCCTCCGGGGCATCGGTGGCGGCGCGGTCGTGGCTTCCGGCAGCCCCGCGAACTTCACGCTCGGCGGCGCCACCGGTGGCACCAATGACAACGCTGTGACCGTCGATTTTTCGGGGCTGGCCTCGTTCACCGCGAACCTGGGCACGGGCACCTTCCGAATGGGCGACGCCAACGCGGGGACCGACACCAACCCCACCACCTTCACGCTCGCTCCCACCAGCACGATCACCGCCGGCTCGGTGCGGGTGGGTGACGCCTCCGGTGGAGCGAGCCTGCACACGCTGACGCTCGGGAGCGGTGCGAATCAGATCAACGCCGGCACGATCAACGTCGGGGCCGCCGGGAGCGCCGGTCGCTCCAGCGGCCAGATCGCGTTCGGGGCATCCGACACGACCGGGACGATCCGGATCCGGGCCGCCGACGGTCTGGGGCGAGCCACCGTCAATCTCGTGAACTCGTCGAGCAGCACGGGGGCCAACATGAGCGGCATGCTGGACGTCGCCGGCCACGCTGCCGACATCCTGGCCGGCACCATGACCCTGGCCGCACGGTCGGCCAACAGCGGCACCGCGACGGCCACCTTCACGTTCGACCAAGGCACGTTCGACGTCACGAGCCTTGCCATGGCCCAGCGGACGGGTGACGGCACCGGCGGCGCGACCGCGACGGTCACCCTCGGCGGCGGCACCGCGACGATCGGCAGCCTCGTGATGGCCGTGAACACGAGTACCGGCGCCGGCAGCACGTCGGCAGGCACGTTCAACGTCTCGGGCGGGTCGGTCACGATCGGCTCCGGTTCGGGTACGGCGCTCAACATGGCCAATGCGGGCACCGGCCGATCCGTCGTCTCCAGCCTCAACCTCAGCGGCGGCACGGTGTCGTTGCTGGGCAACCTGATCCGCACGGGTGGCGCCGGCACGGAGACCGCCACGATCTCGCTCTCCGGCGGCACCCTTGACCTCGGCAACAACGCCATCGGCTCGAGCGCCGCGGCGATCGGCCTCACCGCCACCGGCGGCACGCTCCGGAACGTGCTGAGCCTGAACGGCACCGGCGGGCTCACGAAGACGGGCACGGGCCTGCTGCGGCTCGAGGGCACCAACGCCTGGACCGGCGGCGTGACCCTTTCGGCCGGCACGCTCGAGTCGGCCACGACGGCGGGCCTGGGCACCGGCAACGTCTCCGCGGCGTCGGGCTCGCTCCTCCGGCTCCTGCAGTCGCCGGCCCTCGGCACCGGCAACGCCATCTCGCTGCCCACCGGGGCCGGCCTTGTCGTGGGCAGCGGCGTGGCCGCCCCGCTGGCCGAGTTCTCGAATCTGGCCGGCTGGTCCACCCTCCCGAGCCCCGGCCGCGGCACAGTGGGCGACCTGCTCTACGGCACCGTCCTCACCGGTGGCACCACGCTCTCCTCGGCGTGGAGCACCGACGCCGTCTTCGACGAGCAGTTTTCCGACGTGCTCTCGCTCTCGGGCACGGGGGCAGGCAACACCTTTGTGCTCTCGATGAGCTACGACGCCTCGACACCGGCCGGTCTGCTCGAGAACCTCAACATCTTCCGGCGAGCGGGCACGAGCGGGCCGTTCGCGCGGGTCGGGACGACGTTCGCCGGCGTGGGTGTGCCCTGGACGAGCGCCTTCACGACCGTCGGCCAGTACGGCGTGGACACGACCACCCAGACCGTCTGGGTCGTGAACGACACCAACAGCCAGTTCGTCGTGGTGCCCGAGCCGGCGACCGTGACCCTGGTCGTGGCCGCCGCCGCAGCCGGCATCGCGTTGGCGTATCGCCGCCGCCGGCCGCTCCCGTAAAAGCCCCAGGCGCAAGCCCGGGGACCGCGGATCACTTCCCGCTGACCGCCCGCCCGACCGCCAATGCGTCGGCCACGGCGCACGATCCCGCCCGGGCCATGACGGTGTCATCGCCCGCCGCCGGCGGCCGGCCTGTCCGTGGGTCCACGGGCGAGCGGCCCGGCCGCCGGGTGGCGAACGCGATCGCCTCGCCCGCAGCCAACTCCACGACCGCCGGCCCTGCTCCAGCGGCCCTACCCCGCACGGCCACGCGCCACGGTCGCGCATCCGGTCCGCCGCCCCAGGCCCGAGCCTCGCCGCCGAGTTCCACGAGGTGGCCCTGCGACCCAAGCTGCAGGAGCCGCTCGCCGATGGCGTCCACCGCGTAGCCAGGG
>JBILOA010000419.1:0-2909 GCA_044374735.1 Pirellulales bacterium
TTCGCCGTCCGTCGGCCGTCCGGACTCTTCAGGCCCGGCCTAGGCCGGCAGCCACGGGGTCAGGAACTCCGGGCTCAGAAGTTGGGGTTGAAGCCGAAGGGGAACCGGTTGAACTGTTGCACGGTGCTGGAGCCGAGCAGGGCGAAGCCGAAGATCCGCTCGAAGGGGGCCGTGAGCTTGCCCACGATGCTGTCGAAGGCGATCCACTGGTCCTGGGCGATGAAGACCCGGTCGCCCGGGAGCACCTGGTAGTTGGTGGCGGTCGAGGCTCCCTTCATAATCGCCTCGATGTCGACCGGCAGGATCTGGTCGCAGCCCACGCCCGACGGGGCGGGCCGGGCGATCCAGATGTCTTTGCTCGAGAGCCGCGAGAGCCCGTTGATCTGGGAAATCGCGTCGAGCACGGTCTCGTTGCCGGTGACCGGCAACCGGACCACGTTGTCACCGAAGCCGGCTCCCTCGGTGATCACGTAGTAGACCTTCGAGTTGTAGGAGAAGACGTCCACGCTCACCAGCGGGGCGTCGAGGTAGTCGGAGAGGTGTGTCTCGATCGCCGTCTTGGCCTCGGCGAGCGTCATGCCGGTGATGTAGACGGTGCCGTAGGTGCCGAGATTGATCGTGCCGTCTGGGCCCACGAGGTGTTCCCCGGCGATCTGCTGCTGGCCGGCCGCCTGGGCGAGCGTGAGGGAGACCTGCGGATCGCGGAGCACCCGCTTCAAGTGGCGGAAGACCGAGTCCTGGGCCTCCTCGAGCGACTGACCGCCTACCATCACCTTGCCGTACGAAGGGCCGAGGTCGAGCATCCCGCCCGGCTCGACCACGTACAGGCCGTTGATGGGCTGCTCGAGCAGCGTTCCTTCCACGATCACCTGCAGGGTGTCGAACGACTGGATTCGGAACGGGGGCTTCGGCACCACCCGCAGGGCGTCGATCAGCAGGATGTCTGGCGGCTCGATCACATAGGGCGGCAGCGTGACCTTCGCCAACTCCTTGGCCGGCATCCGACCGGGCTCGGTGGGCGGGCACTGGGCGTCGAGCATCACCTGCTGCTTGGTGTTGTTTTGCGGCCGCCCAAATGTCTGGCAGCCGGTGGCGGCCGCCAGGACGCCCGTCAGGGCCAGGAGCATGGCGATCCGCGCGTGGCCCAGCAGCGGCCATACCCGGCTCCCGTCGCTCCCGATCGTCGTCCGCTTGCCGCTGGTCATGGCCTGCTCCTTGCAACCGCTACAGTCGCTGCGATCGGATTCATCGGCCTGATCGACCGGCAGACTTTGCCCTTCTTTCCGGTCGGGAAACGGGGCAGTTGCGAGAATCCAGTGAGGCTTTGCCGGGGCGGGAGATTTCCGCTCCAGCCGGGCGTAAACTGGAGGAGGTTCGGGTGTTTCCTTGCGGTTTTGGGGTGGCTGGACTGCCACCCACGAGAACGGAGTCTGCGCGGGCCTTTCCTGAGCGACGGGAACGGGCCCAAGCGGGGCGGTTTGAACGGTTTCACGACGAAACGACCTGCCATGCCCATCTTGCCAAAGCAACGGGACGTTTTCCCGGCCGCCCTGCTGGATGGCGGCGATGGCGATCTCCCGAGCGAGGTGGCGGTCGCCCAGGATGCCCGCTGGGTGGCCTTCTACACGCTCGCCCGCCGCGAGAAGGACCTCATGCGGAAACTCGAGGCGGCGGCGGTGCCGTTCTACGCACCGCTGGTGCAGCGCCGGCTGCACACGGCGGGGGGCCGCGTCCGCCATTCCTTCGTCCCGCTTTTCCCAGGCTACGTGTTCGCCCCGGTCGACGACGAGCAGCGGCGGGCGGCCCTGGCCACCAACACGGTGGCCCGCTGGCTTTCCATTCCCGACGAGCGAATGCTTGTCTCCGACCTGCGGGCGATCAAGCGGCTCATCGACTCCGAGCATCCGCTCACGCCCGAGGCCCGGCTCGAGCCGGGGCAGCTGGTGCGGGTGAAGAGCGGGCCGCTGCGGGGCGTCGAGGGGATGGTTGTGAAGCGGCGGGGCGAACAACGACTCGTGGTGGCCGTACGGTTCCTGAACCAGGGCGCCTCGATCGAGTTGGAAGACGTGGACGTGGAACGGCTTTGAACGCACGGAGCGGCCAGCCATGAATCTCGCCCTGACCACCCGCCGACCCAACTTCCGCCGGTTCAGCCGGCGGGCGGCCGCGCTGCTGGCGGTGCATGCCGTCGTGTTCGCGGCGGCCTACTTCGTCGCCTTCTTCACCCGCAACGACTTCACGTTCGAGGGGCAGTGGTTTCAGCAGTATGCGGCGACCGTGGCGGCGGTCGTGCTCGTGAAGCTGGTCATTTTCTACGCCCTGGGCCTGTGCCACGTGTCGTGGGGCCGGGTCGCGTTCGGCGATCTCACGAACCTGCTGTGGGCCGCCACGGTGGCCATGCTGGTCTTCGCCACGGCCGACAGCCTGCTGTTGTCGACTGGCCGGGTGCCCTGGATCCCGCGGATCCGCCGGAGCATCATCCTGCTCGACTGGGCCGCCACGATCCTGCTCCTGGGCGGCATCCGCACCGTCTGGCGGAGCGTGCGGGAGGAGTTGCGGCCGCTCTTCTCCCGGGTGCCTGCTCGCACCGCCCTGATCGTCGGTGCCAACCAGGCCGGCGAGATGATCGCCCGCGGGCTCCAGGCGACTTCGTCCAAGCCCTACTACGTGGTCGGCTTTCTCGACGACGATCCCAACCTGCGGCAGACGCGGGTGGCCGGGCTCGAGGTGTTCGGCGACATCGAGGATGCCCGCGCGGTAATCGCCCGTCGCGGCGTCGACGAGGTGATCGTGCAATCGGGCTCGATCACCGGCAAGCGGTTTCGCCAGCTCCTGGCCGACTGCACCGAAACCGGGGCCGAGCTCAAGGTGCTCCCCGGCATCGACCAACTGCTGAGCGGCCAGAAGAC
>JBILOA010000055.1:0-7873 GCA_044374735.1 Pirellulales bacterium
CAGAAGACGCTGTCCCACGTCCAGCTGCGGCCGGTCGAGATCAAAGACTTGCTGCGGCGGGAGGCGGTCGAGCTCGACGATTCCGCGATCCGCAAGCTGATCGCCGGACGCGTGGTGATGGTGACGGGGGCAGGGGGCTCGATCGGGTCCGAGATCTGCCGTCAGGTGCTGCGGTATGCACCGCTCAAGCTGTTGCTCGTGGAGCGGGCGGAGAACTCGCTGTTTCTGGTGCAGCAGGAGTTTTCGGGGCTGCAGCCGGCGCCCGATTTCGAGCCGCTGATCGCCGACGTCACCGACGAGCTGCGGATGGATCAGATCATGCGGCTCCACCATCCCGAGGTGGTGTTTCACGCCGCGGCCCACAAGCACGTTCCGATGATGGAGTGGAATCCCGCCGAGGCCATCAAGAACAACGTCTTCGGCACCCGGATGCTCGCCCGACTGGCCGACCAGCACGGAGTTCGGCAGTTTGTCTCGATCTCGACCGACAAGGCGGTCAATCCGACGAGCGTGATGGGCTGCTCGAAGCTGCTCGCCGAGCGGTATGTCCAGGCGCTCTCGCAGCAGTCGGAGACGAAGTTCATCGTGGTGCGATTCGGCAACGTGCTCGCCAGCAACGGCAGCGTGGTGCCGATCTTCCAGGACCAGATCCGCCGCGGGGGCCCGATCACGGTGACCCACCCCGGCATCGAGCGGTTCTTCATGACGATCCCGGAGGCCTCGCAGCTCGTGCTGCAGTCGGCCACGATGGGCGCCGGCGGCGAGATCTTCGTGCTCGACATGGGGGAGAGCGTCAAGATCATCGACCTGGCCCGCGACCTGATCGCCCTGTCGGGGCTGGGCCCCGACGACATCGACATCGTGTTCACCGGGCTGCGGCCCGGGGAGAAGCTCTTCGAGGAGCTCTACTTCGCCGACGAGCAGCGGCTGGGGACCGGGCATCCCAAGGTGTTTTGCGCCCGGCACCGGCCGGTCGAAGTCTCCACCATGGAGGCGATGCTCGACGACCTGCACGAGGTGCTCGACGAGTCGCCCGAACGGGTCAAGGCGAAGCTCCGCGAGCTGGTGCCCGAGTATGGCGCCGAGGCCGAGGAGGCCGCCGAGCCGCCCCTGCCTCGAAGGCTGCACGTGAAGTGAACCACGGCCCCGAACAACGCTCATTCATGCCAGGCGAAGGCCCACCCTTGATCCCTGAGTATCACGAATCCGGCGATCCCACCCGGTATGGGATCCGCGTGCCCTTCGTGCGGCCGGCACTGCCGGCGGCCGAGACGATCGCCCGGATGGCGGCGGAGATCATCCAGAGCGGCCGGCTCACGAAGGGCCCCTACTGCGACCGGCTCGAAGCGGCGGTGGCCCGGCGGCTGGGCGTGCGGCACGCGGTGGCGGTCAGCAGTTGCACCGTCGGTCTGATGCTGGTCTACCGGGCGCTCGACCTCGCGGCGGGCAGTTGCCGCAGCCGGCGCGGAGCGGGTGATCCCTGTGCGGTGGCGGCGATCGACGCGCTGTCGCGATTCGGTGTGACCAAGACGGGGAGCCGAAGCGAGCCGCTGGGCGAGGTGGTGATCCCGAGCTTCACCTTCCTTGCCGCGCCCGCGGCGATCGTCTGGAACAACCTCCGGCCGGTGTTCGTGGATGCCGAGCCCGACACCACGAACGTCAGCGTGGCGGCCGTGCGGGCTGCGATCACCCCGCGCACGGTCGCGATCGCGGCCTGCCACAACTTCGGCAACCCGTGTGACATCGCGGCGCTGGAGGCCTTGGCGGCCGAATACAACCTGCCCTTGGTCGTGGATGCGGCCCACGGCTTTGGCGCCAGCATGCACGGGCGGCCGGTCGGCGCCGGGGGCACTGTCGAGGTGTTCAGCCTCTCGCCCACCAAGCTGCTGGTGGCCGGCGAGGGCGGCATCGTGGCCACCGATTGCGACTGCCTGGCGCACTTCGTGCGGATGGGCCGAGAGTATGGCAACGACGGCTCCTACGACGCGCTGTTTCCGGGCGTCAACGGCCGGATGCCGGAGATGAGCGCGGCGATCGCGCTGGAGGGCCTGAGCCTGCTCGACGACGTCTCGGCGGAGCGGAACAGGCTCGCCCAGGCCTACCGCGAGGAACTGGGCGACCTTCCCGGAATCGGCTTCGTGCAGACGATGCCTGGGGCGGTCTCGAGCTACAAGGATTTTTCGATCACGGTGGATCCCACCCGCTTCGGCATGACCCGCGACGGTCTGCGGAGGTTGCTGGCCGCCCAGGGCATCGAGACGCGGGCCTACTACAATCCGCCCTGCCACCGTCAGACCGCGTTCGAGCACTTCCACGACCGCTCGAAGCCGCTGCCGGTCACAGAACTGCTCGCGGCCCGCAGCCTCGCGCTGCCGATCGGAGCGCATGTGGATCGCGCCGTGGTGCGAGAGGTGTGTGACGTGATCGCCAACGCCAAGCAGGCGGTGTGAGGTCGGGATTGCCGGCCCCCATGGAGACGGCTCCGAGCGGGACCGAATGGGTCGCGTGGTGTGGATTGGCGGCGTTGATTTCAGCGACGCTCACGTATCTCATCGCCCGAGCGGCGACTTCCGCCGGCGTGCTCGACCGCCCCAACGCCCGCAGCAGCCACTCGCGGCCCACGCCGCGGGGAGGAGGCCTGGCGATCGTGGTGGTGCTGGTCGTGGCGGTGGCGGCCCTGGCGGTCAGGGGCGTCGCGGCGCCGGTGGACGGATGGTGGGCGCTCGCGGGGTTGCTGGTGGTGGCCGTCATCAGCGGCCTGGACGACGTGGCGACGATCTCCGCGTCGGCGAGGCTCGCGGCCCAGGTGGTGGCGGCGGTCTTGGCGATGCTGGCGGCCGGTCCGGTGCAAGCCGTGGATCTGGGCTGGCTGGGCACGTGGGAGTTCGGCGTGGCGGGCTGGGTGCTGACGCTGGTCTGGATCGTGGGCATGACCAACGCATTCAACTTCATGGACGGGATCGACGGGATCGCGGGGCTGACGGCGGCCGTGGCGCTGGGAGTCTTCGGGTGCGGGGCATGGCTGCTGGGAGACGCGTATGGCGCGGCCGTCGCGGCCGTCGGGGCGTCGGCGGCGGCCGGCTTTCTTGTCTGGAACTGGCAGCCGGCCCGGATCTTCATGGGCGATGTGGGCAGCGCCTCGCTGGGCTACACGATCGCCGTGCTCCCGCTGCTGGCGGGCGAGCCGCAGCGGCGCCGGCTGCTGCCGCTGATGGTCGTGGCGATGTGGCCCTTCATTCTCGACACGGGTACGACGCTGGTGCGGCGGCTGCGCAATGGGGAGAACATCCTCGAAGCCCATCGCAGCCACCTCTACCAGCGGCTGGTCATCGGCGGCTGGTCGCACGCGACGGTGGCCGTGCTCTATGGGATGGCCAGCCTGGTCGCCGGCGTGGCGGCCCTGGCGGCGCTCGTGCCCCGCGTTGCGTCGTGAACCATTCGCGCTCGCTCTATTCCGGACCCGTGAAGCGGCTCCTCGACATCCTCGCTTCGGCCGCGCTGCTGGTGCTGCTCGCGCCGGTGATGCTCCTCACCTGGGTCGCCGTTCGGCTCGTGCTCGGCAAGCCGGCGCTCTATCGAGAGGAGCGGGCCGGGCTCGGCGGCCGCCCGTTTCAGATCGCCAAGTTTCGCTCCATGACCTCGGCCACCGGGCCCGACGGCCGGTTGCTGCCAGACGGCGAGCGGCTGGGCGGCTTCGGGCGGTTTCTCCGGCGCACGAGCCTCGACGAGCTGCCGCAGCTCGCCAGCGTCCTCGCGGGCGACATGAGCCTGATCGGTCCCAGGCCGCTGCCGATGCGCTACGTCGATCGATACACGCCCCGCCAGGCCACGCGGCTGCACGCCCGGCCGGGGATCACCGGCTGGGCCCAGATTCACGGCCGCAACGCGGTCGACTGGCCGGAGCGGCTCGAATACGATGCTCAATACGTCGATCAACTCGGCCGGTGGACGGCCCCGGCGACCGATGCGTGGATCGTGCTGGTCACGGTCGTTCAGATAGTCTGGCAGGGCGTCACGGGCCGGGGCGTCTCGGCCCCGGGTGTGGCCACGATGCAGGAGTTCCGTCCGTGAAGCCGGTGGTCGTCGCCGTGGCCGACGCGATTCATTCGGTGCTCCGCGACACCGGCCGTGAGGCGAGGCCCATCGAGCCGCCCATGCTGTTGGCCGCCGACCTCGGCCTCGACTCGCTCGACCTCGCGCAGACCATCGTGCTCCTCGAGCGGTCGCTGGGCGTGGATCCGTTCCGCTCGGCGGCCACCAGCCGCACCGTCCGCACTGTGTCTGACCTGGTTTCGATCTACGAGACCGCCCTCACCACCGGGGGTTCGCGGGCGTGAGCCCCAACACCCAAACCACCATGAAGACCTCGACCTCGGTTCCCGCTCCCAGCGCCCTGCTCGAAGCTCCCGTCGAAGACCGCCTCGCTGCCGCAATCGGCGAGATCGTCCGCCAGGCTCCCGACCGGCTCGCGATCGTGGCCCAAGCCGGCAGCGACGCCCGCCGGTCGATCGACTACGGCACCCTCGCCCAGGCGATCGCGGCCCTCGAGGCCGCCCTCGATGCCGCCCGGCCGGTGGGGATCGTGGCCCGGGCGACCCGCGTCGAGAGCCTGGTGGTGATTGCGGCGGCGTGCGGCCGGCAGCACGTGCCCGTGGCGTTTCTGGCCGATGATTCCCGCGACCTCGTGGGCGAGCTTCGCGACTGGGTGGAGCTCGACGACTCGCTCACCCTTCCTCCGGCCCCCGCCGGCGGCCGCAAGCGGCTGGAGTTCGAGACGGTTCCGCCGCAGGTGATCGTGGCCACCTCCGGCACCAGCGGCCCGCCCAAGCTCGTCGATCATTCCTGGGAGTCGCTCCTCGCCGCCGCCCGGCTCTCGGAGCAGTGGCACGGCCTCGGCTGGCTCCTGGTCTACGACGCCACCCGCTGGGCCGGGATCCAGGTCTGGCTGCAGGCCTTGCTGACGGGCGGCCGGCTTGTGGTGCCCGCCTCGCGGGATCCCGACGTGGTGGCCAGGGCGCTCGCTGAAGAGGGCGTCTCGATCCTGCCTGCGACGCCCACGCTTCTACGGCGGCTGCTCGCCTCCGCGGATCCGTCGCTGCTCCAGAAGTCGGTGCTCGATCGGATCACGCTCGGGGGCGAGGCGGCCGATGCCGCGATCCTGCGGCAGGCCCAGGCCACGTTTCCCAAGGCGAAGATCACGCAGGTGTATGCCACGACCGAGCTGGGCGAGGTGTATCGGGTGGCCGACGGCGGCCCCGGCTTTCCTGCCACATGGATCGGCAAGGCCCTGCCGGGTGGCGCCCGCCTCTCGCTGCGTCGCGACGGCGAGCTGCTGGTGCGGCTCTCCCGTGACACGGCCGAGATCGGCACGGGCGACCTCGTGGAGCGGCGGGGCGACCGCTACGAGTTCACGGGCCGCCGCAGCGACGTGATCGTGGTGGGCGGGGCGAAGGTGTATCCCAAGCGGGTCGAGGAACTGGTTCGGGGAGTGCCCGGCGTGGTCGAGGCCCGTGTGTATGGCCTGCCGAGCGCGGTCACGGGCGAACTCGTCGCGGGCGAGATCGTGCTCGCCGAGCCGCTGCCCGAAGGCCACACGCCCGAGAGCGTGCGGGCCGCCGTCCTGAAGGCCTGCCGCGACGGCCTCGAGCCCCATTCCGTCCCCCGGATTCTCGACCTCGTGAAGCAGATCGCGACTACCCCCGCCGGCAAGACGCCCCGCAAACCGCGTGTCTGATGCCTCGAAGTCGCGTGACGCACCGCCTGTCGCTCGCTAAGACACGTCACAACTGCCGGACCAGTTCAATTTCCACTACGCGATCTGCCGGCCGTACGGTAAAGAGAATCCTCAACGGAGGTGCGTTGAAAGCGCGGAGCCCCTCGGCAACGAGATCTCCCTTGCCCTCGGCATCCAGCGCGAGGCCTACATCGATGGCTCTCACGGCAGCGGCAAGTTGGTTTCGATCCGATGCTGTCAGCCACAACTCCACCAGTTCCGCCTCGGCCTCCGGCTGCCATGTGACGGTGTATCGATTCATCGATCGCCAAGCGTCCCGAGTCGCTCGAGCACTGCGGCCGTCGATTGCGCCGGCTGGCCGGCGGCCGCTCGGCTGCGGGCCAGGTCAATTTCGTGGTCAGAAAATGGTCGGGCGAAGAAGCCGAGCCGGTTGCCCTTGGAATCGAAGATCTCGACGCTCTCCCTGGCT
This sequence comes from Pirellulales bacterium, assembly GCA_044374735.1. Lineage (GTDB taxonomy): Bacteria > Planctomycetota > Planctomycetia > Pirellulales > UBA1268 > QWPN01. The sequence goes on from JBILOA010000055.1 coordinate 6,204, forward strand.
TCGGTAAGCACCTTTGCCTGCTCGGCATTGACGACGAGTTTGACCACGATGCGGACCTCCAGAGACCAGTTTTTTGTGAACCCAACGCTCACGATGACAGCCGCGGTTTGTCAACCGCGCGGCGCCCAACGCCAGCACGTGAATGCTTGTATACCACTCCATGCGGCAGGGAGTCAAGCCCTTCGGGACGTAGCGGTGGGTTTCCAACCCGCCGGCCAGTCGACGCAACCCAATTAATTCCCCCGCACCCGTGACCGCTCGCACCGCCTTCGAAGATCGCTACCTCGCCGAGGCTCGCCGGATCTGCCTGCAGGAAGTCCCAGATCCCCGCTACGAGATCTTTCTCTTCGGCTCGCGGGCCCGGGGCAGCTGCGAGCACTCGAGCGACGTGGATATCGGGATCGTCGGCCCGGAGCCGCTACCCGAGGGCGTGTCGCGACTGATGAACAGGCTCTTGGAGTCTGACGTGCCGTGGCGTTGCCAAGTGGTGGATTTTGGGCTCGTGACTGACGAGGCGTTTCGGCGGCAGGCCTATGAAGGGCGGGAAGTGTGGCGAGCGGCGAGCTAGGCGCGGACAACCTGCGGCGGGCGTTGGATGGCCTGTCGGCCGCGATCACGCTCGACACGAGCAGTTTCCCCGAGTTTGTTCGCGACGTGATCGACAGCGGCCGGATTCAGAAGTTCGAGTACTCGGTGGAGCTCTTCTGGAAGCACCTGCGAGGGGCCCTGCTCGCCGAGGGGCTCGACGTGCCCAACAGTCCGCGGGCGGCCATCAAGGCGGCCCTGGAACGGGGCTTCGTGGCCGAGGGCGAGTATCAGCCCGCGCTTGATCTGATCGCCGACCGCAACACCTGTAGCCACGTCTACCGCCAAGCGCTGATCCCGGCCATCCTGGCCCGGCTTCCCGCTCACTGCCGCCTGATGCAAGCGATCACCGCCCGCCTACCCACTTCCTAACCCCGTGACCTCCGCTCCCCTCACGCTGATCTCCGGTGGCTCTCGTGGCCTGGGGCTCGCGCTCGTCGAGCATCTGCTCGCCCGCGGCGATGCCGTGGCGACCTTCTCCCGCTCGGGCTCCGCGGCGCTCTCCGCGCTCGCCAAGGCCCACCCTGGTCGGCTCGTGGCGGAGCCCCTCGACATCACCGACTCCGCAGCCATCGGCAGTTTCATCGCCCGCGTGGCCGACCGCTTCGGCCGCCTCGACCATTGCATCGCCAATGCCGCGATCGCCCACGAGGGCGTGCTCGCCACGATGCGCGACGACGAGATCGACGCGATGCTGGCGGTCAATCTCCGCGGGGCGATCGTGTTGATCCGGGAGTGTGTCCGGCAGATGCTGGCGGCCCCCGCCACCGGGCCCGTGCCCGACCGCTCGATCACGGTCGTCTCCTCCGTGGTCGCTGAAAACGGCTCCCCCGGCCTGTCGGTCTACGCCGCCACGAAGGCGGCTCTGGAGGGCCTGGCCCGGAGCCTGGCCCGTGAGCTCGGCCCCCGCGGGATTCGGGTCAACGCGATCGCCCCTGGCTTCCTGGAGACGGATCTCTCGAGCACGCTCCCGGCGGAGCAGCGGGCCCGGATCGCCCGCCGCACGGCGCTGGGCCGCCTGGGCAAGCCGGAAGACGTGGTGGGCGCGGTGGATTTCCTGACGGGTAAGGCCGCCGGTTTTAGCA